>CATJZR010000120.1 GCA_949745625.1 uncultured Eubacteriales bacterium
CGTCCGTAAGTTCCACCGGTGTTGTCGTAAGCGTAAGCAGCGCCGAGCCCATTACAAGGAAAAACAGTCTGAATACGAAAAATATCGTAAAAATTATTCCCTCACGATAAATTTTTATTATACCCCACTGAACCAAAAGATGCTCTCCGCCATGGAAAAACAAATTTAGCAGCGCCGTAAAAATAAGCAGAACTATAATTGCTTTTATTGAGCGCATTACGCTACCGAACGGCACGCGCGAGGCGATTATGGTAGTTACCAGCACGACGAAGCACGCCGCAAGTGCGTAGAAATTTTTTGCAATAAACAGAGCAACTATATACGCTATAAGCGCAAGAAGCTTTATTCTCGGGTCGGATTTGTGTACGAAGGATTTTACAGGGTAGTATTGCCCGAAGGTTACGTCGTTAAGCATTGCCGCCTCCTCCGTAAACTTCAAGCACCTTGCGCGTAAAGTCCTCCGCGGTGCAGTCACACTCGATTATTATATTCGATTTTGCAAGCTCTTCGCTTATCTTTGACGTAAGCGGGGTATCGAGCCCGAGCCCGCGTAAAGCTTCGCCGTGAGCAAACAGCTCCGACGGGCGTTCGCACATTTCAACTTTTCCGCCCGAAATTACCGTTGCCCTCGTACAGTTTTCCGCAATCTCGTCCATATCGTGGGAAACGATTATTACCGTCCTGCACCACTCCTTGTGAAGCTTGTGCAAAAGCGCGATTATTTCCTTTTTACCCAGCGGGTCGAGCCCTGCGGCAGGTTCGTCGAGTATAAGTATTTTGGGGCGCGTAACTATTACACCCGCAATGGCTACGCGACGCTTCTGACCGCCGGATAAATCGAACGGAGATTTGTCCTTGACCTCGTTGTAATCAAGCCCGACCATCTCTATACTGCTTCTGACTGCCTCTTCGACCTGTTCGGCTGTAAGCTCTTTTTTAAAGTTTTTAAGTCCGAACGCAACGTCGGCAAAGACACTTTCGGCAAAAAGCTGATACTCGGGATACTGAAAAACCATACCCACATCCGAACGCAGCTTCCTGAAATCGCATTTCTTACGGCCTAAATCGTATTCGCCGATTGTAATTTCTGGTAGTTCGGGTTGAGGCTGTCCCTTTTTCACGCGCTTTTTGCGGTATTTTTTTTCTGCCTGCGGCAGCTTTATCAACGCATTTAAATGCTGCACGAGCGTCGATTTTCCGCTGCCCGTATGACCTATTATACCGAAAAATTCCCCCTCGTCTATATGCAGGTTTATCCCGCTGAGTGCTTTGGACGCAAACGCTGATTTTCTCGAATAGGTAAACGTCAGATTTTTAATATCTATATCCCATTCGTGCGCGGACTTTATTTCCGCCGCACTTACCGCCGAGGAACGTCCCTCCGCTATCCCGGCAGACTTGAAATTTTCCGCAACGGCAGCAGCAAGCGCCTCGGGGCGAAGCACATTTGGAACGCACATACCGCCGCGGTTAAGCGAATTTACTATTTCGGTTATGCGGGGAAGGCAAAGGTTGTACGCTTCAAGCTTGTCCCCGTTTTCGAAAATTTCTTCGGGCGTACCCGAAAGCACTATCTCGCCGCGGTTGAGAACGACGGTTCGGTCGGCAAGCAGCGCCTCTTCCATAAAATGGGTTATAAGGATTACGGTCATACCCTCTTCCTTATTCAGTCTTTTGATAACCTCTATAACCTCACGTCTGCCCTTGGGGTCGAGCATAGCGGTCGACTCGTCGAGAACGATTATTTCGGGTTTGACGGCAAGCACGCCCGCTATCGCTATGCGCTGCTTTTGTCCGCCGGACAGACGCGCTGGCGTGGAACGGCGGTACTCTTCCATACCGACCGCCTTCAACGCCCATTCTATTCTTCTGCCTATCTCGGCACGCTCGATACCTATATTTTCGGGTCCAAAGGCGACGTCGTCCTCAACTATCGAAGCGACCATCTGATTGTCGGGATTTTGAAAAACTATACCGACATGTTTTCTTATTTCTATCGGGTTTTTACCCTCGGCAACATTCATACCAAGCACTTGAATAGTACCCGCGTCGGCTTCGAGAAGTCCGTTTATCAGTCTTGCAAGCGTGGATTTACCGCTGCCGTTATGCCCGATAATCGAAAGGAATTCGCCTCTTTTTACCGTCAGGTCGATTCCGTTAAGCGCCCAGCCGTCAGAACCCGAATATGAAAATTTTACTTTATCGAAAGTTATTACGTTTTCCTGAATTTCGGTCATAGGCAAATTATACCATTAAAATTTAATTTTAACAACAAAAAGCGGGCTTGTCTGTTGACTTTTTTTATAAAATAAAGTATAATCGGAAAGTGTGAAAATCACGTAAAAAACAAATTCAATTCGGAGGTTTTTTAATGAAAAAATTGACTATTGACGGTAATACCGCCGCTAGCCACGTTGCGTACGCTTTTTCGGAAGTAGCCGCAATTTATCCCATTACCCCCTCCTCACCCATGGCAGAGGTTGCGGACGAATGGGCTACGGTCGGCAGAACCAATATGTGGGGACAGCAGGTTAAAATTGCCGAGATGCAGTCGGAAGGCGGCGCGGCAGGCGCGGTTCACGGTTCGTTATGCGCGGGCGCTTTGACAACCACCTACACGGCTTCTCAGGGCTTGCTGCTTATGATTCCCAATATGTACAAAATATCGGGCGAGCTTATGCCTATGGTTATGCACGTGTCGGCGCGTGCGCTTGCCGCTCATTCGCTTAATATTTTCGGCGACCACGCGGACGTTATGGCGTGCCGTCAGACGGGCTTTGCAATGCTTTGCGACGGTTCGGTACAGGAAGTTATGGATTTGGGTCTCGTCGCCCACCTCTCTACGCTTAAAGCAAGAGTACCCTTCATTAACTTCTTCGACGGTTTCAGAACCTCGCACGAGGTTGCCAAAATCGACGTTTGGGACGAAACCGATAATTACGCCGAAATAAGAGCAATTTGTGAAGAGGTCGGACTTTCGGAAGACATATCCGACTTCAAGTCGCGTTCGCTTAACCCCGAGCACCCCATACAGAAGGGAACAGCCCAGAACGGTGATACCTACTTCCAGAACAGAGAGACGGCAAACAACTACTACGAGGCTACTCCCGCTATCGTTCAGAAAATGATGGACGTCGTTTCCGCTAAATGCGGCAGAAAGTACCACCTTTTCGATTACGTCGGCGCAAAGGACGCAGAACACGTAATAGTCGCTATGGGCTCCGGTTGCGAAACCATAGAAGAGTCGATAAATAAGCTCAACTCGATGGGCAAGAAATACGGACTTGTGAAAGTTCGTCTTTACAGGCCATTCGTTGCAAGCGCGTTCGTTAAAGCGCTTCCCAAGACGACCAAAAAGATTGCCGTCCTCGACAGAACGAAAGAACCCGGCTCACTCGGCGAACCGCTGTATCTCGACGTTTGCTCGGCTCTTTTGGAAAAGGGCGTTACCGATATTAAGGTAGTCGGCGGCAGATACGGACTCGGCTCTAAGGAATTCACTCCTTCAATGGTGCTTGCGGTTTACAAAAATCTCGAAAAGGACAAGCCGAAAAACCATTTCACTATCGGTATTCACGAGGACGTTACAAATTCGTCACTCAACTTCTCGGAAAAATTCGATGCTGCACCCGCAGGCTCGACCAGCTGCAAATTCTACGGCCTGGGTTCGGACGGTACGGTCGGCGCAAACAAGAACTCCATTAAAATTATCGGAGACCACACCGATAAGCACGCGCAGGCTTATTTCTTCTACGACTCGAAAAAGTCGGGCGGCATCACCGTTTCACACCTCCGTTTCGGCGATTCCCCCATACAGTCGGAATACCTTATAGACTCTGCTGACTTCGTTCAGTGTTCCAACCCCTCGTACGTAACACGCTACGATATGACGAGCGACATTAAGGAAGGCGGCACTTTCCTTATCAATACCAATGCAACCACCGTTGAGGCACTTGAAGAGTTCCTGCCCGCAAAGGTAAAACAAGATATTGCCAAAAAACACATTAAACTATACGTTATAGACGCAATCAAAATTGCGGCGGACTTGGGACTCCGCGGCAGAACGAACACCATTTTACAGTCGGCATTCTTCCGTGTTAATCCCCAGATTATGCCCTACGACAAGGCCATAGAATTTATGAAGTATATGGCTAAAAAGTCGTTTGCAAGAAAGGGCGACGCAGTCGTTCAGATGAACTACAACGCTATCGACTCGGCGGCGGGCGACAACCTTATTAAAATAGACGTTCCCGCTTCGTGGGCAAAAGCCACCACCGGCGCGGAAATGGTTAAGGGCGCAGACAACGCTTATTATCAGGAAATTATCAAGCCTATCCTCTATCTGGAAGGCGACAAGCTTAAATCTTCCCAGTTCAACGCAGACGGTCACGTCCCGACGGGTACGACCAAATACGAGAAACGCGGCGTTGCGGTTCTTGTTCCCGAAATCATTCAGGAAAAATGTATTCAGTGCGGCACCTGCTCGTTCGTATGCCCCCACGCCTGCTTACGTCCCGCGCTTGTAGCAACCGGCGCAGAAAAGCCCGAAACGCTTACTTTAAGACCCGCTATCGGTCTTGCGGGATACGATTACAAAATGCAGGTATCTCCACTTGACTGTATGGGCTGCGGCGTGTGCGCAACGGTCTGCCCCGTAAAAGACGGCGGCGCAATCAAGATGATACCTCTTGCGGAATCGCTTGAACAGGGCGAGGACAAGAACTGGGAATTCACCGTAGAGCTTCCCGACGTAGACACGTCCAAATTCAAGGTTAACACTGTTAAGGGCTGCCAGTTTGCGACTCCCCTCTTTGAGTTCTCGGGCGCGTGCGCAGGCTGCGGCGAAACCCCTTACGTTAAGGTTGTTACGCAGCTTTTCGGCGAAGATATGGTTATAGCAAACGCTACCGGATGCTCGTCTATATACGGCGGCTCGTCACCTACCTGCCCCTACACCACCAACAAACAGGGACGCGGTCCCGCATGGGCTAACTCGCTGTTTGAGGATAACG
>CATJZR010000121.1 GCA_949745625.1 uncultured Eubacteriales bacterium
CTATTCTGAAGCCGGATACGTTATTCGTTTTTAATTTGGATTTACCCATAAAATTTTCCTGAATTTTACAACTGTTAATGTTACAAGTATATATTAATTTTATTAGCGCTGTCAAATAAATTACACCGTTTGTAATAAAAAAATATTACAACCACCCAAAAATATATATACAAATCGTTAAAAAAACTCAAAAAACGACTCTCACTCTATATTATAATGGTCTGCGGAGGTTAAAAATATGGCAATCAAAATTTATATGACAAATATGAAGGGCGGGACGGGCGTAACAACATGCTGCATAGGCTTGGGACTGGCCCTTGCGCGGGCGGGCGAAAGAACGCTGATTTTGGACGGCGACAGATACGCCGCAAACGCGCTTTGTATGTGCGGATGCGGAAATATGCAGATATATACGCTTGCCGACTACGAAAAAGGTGCGTGCCGCGCCAAACAGACGCTGATACCGCACGGCAGCGCGGCGAACCTGTCGCTGTCCTCGTCGCTGGGTCTTACGGACGATAAATGCGCCGAGGCTGCCGTCGAAGAGCTTGACGGACTGTTCGACTACATACTGCTCGACAAAATCGCAATGAAAAAATGTAACTCGGCAATAATCGTCACCGAGCCGCACCTGCCTTCCGTAAAGAGCTCGGACGCGTGCAAGGCGTACCTTTCAGACAGCGGAATTAAAAACGTGTCCCTTTTCGTCAACAAGCTGAACGGCGGACAGATAATAAACGGTGACGTTATGACCGCGCAGGAAATTGCCGCGCTGCTGCGTCTGCCGCTGAAAGCGATAATTCCCGAGGACCTGTCCCTTCCGCTCGGTAAATGGAAAAAGAGTACAGTAAAGGCGTTTAAGGCGGCGGCAGAGACCGTCAGCGGAAAACGCGAATCCGTCTGCAACGTGTTGAAGCCCTATTTCGGCTTTAACGGATTTATCAAACGCAAGGTGAGGGAAAGACTATGAATGCAGATTTAAAGCGAATACTGTCGCTTGACCGCGACGATATGTCCGACTTTGAAAGAGAGCTGTTTTTATCGGACGTAAAGAAAGTAACAGACGAATACTTCGAGAGCGACGGCAACGCCTCACTGGAAATTACCCGCGCCGACGACGGATTTCTCATCTGCCTTCTTATGTCGGCAAGACGCATTAAAAACGTAAAAAAACCGCAGTAGTCACTGCGGTTTTTTCTATACACGGTCTTTTATTATTTCCACGGCGGTTTTAAGCTCCGTGTCGTCCTTGGTCCATTCCCATTCCGCAGGCAGCGGAGTGCAGCCGTCGCCGACGGTCAACCCGACGTCGTGAATACAAGTGGTCTTGTCGGGCCAGAAAATTTTTGCGGTTGTAAGCTTCAACACCTCGCCGGTAGAGAAATTGGTAAAAGACGACTGCATAATCCCCTTGCCGTACGAGCGCGCGTTTTTTACGCCCTTCCCGTCGGGATAAAGCCAGTTTATATAGGCGTCGGAATACTGCGACACGAAGATGTTTTTATAATCGAGCGCGCCGTAGCACACCATTGCGCCGATAAGCGCCTCCGACGCGCTCGCCGTGCCGGCATTTGCAAGTACAAACACTTTTACGCTTTTATCTATTCTTTGGGCGGGGTCTGAAATCTTTTTGCAGTAAAATTTATCTTCCCTGCCCTTTTTGTCTCGCGACAGCATTGCGAGCGTCGACTTGCCGTCCGCAAATACGCCCGCTATGTCCTGCATTACGTTGACGTACCCCCCACCGTTCGAGCGAAGGTCAAGAATAAGCGATGTACATTCCGCGGCGTTGAATTTTTCAACGAGCGAGAAAAACTCATTTGCGGCGGTGCCGTAAAACTGGTCAAGCCTTAAATAAGCGCAGCCCTCCGGAAGATAGGGCATCCGCAGCGATGTCTGCTCGTACAGCGCAAGCCCGCCGTCCGCAGAATTACCGAAGGTCCAGCCCGTCGTCGCAGTGCTCAGGCTCGTGTAGCAAGCGGTGTATTCACACTTTGCCACGGTGAAGGAAGTCCCATCCTCGGACACGAGCTTCACCTTAACACCGTCGCCGATAGGCGAAACGAATTTACCGAAAGCGTCGGAGGAATCGAACACAACCTCGCTTCCCCCCTCGACACTGCCGCGCGTAATATACTCGCCCGCGCGCAGTCCCGCCGAGTACGCGGGTGAATTGCCGACGACGCTGCCGATAAATATTCCCCTGCCCTCTACGAACGCGTAGCTAATCCCGACGCCGCTTTTCGAACCCTGATTGCTTTTAATAACCTGCTCGTACTCTTCCTTGGTGTAGTACTCTGAATACCGGTCGAGATATTTGTCCGCAATGGAGCCCAGTGCGGTATCTGTAAACGAAGCGTCCGGCTCGCCGAAATAGTAATTGTCCTTTATGGTTTTCAGAGCCCATTCGTACGACGAAACTTCCCTGCCCGCCGAACATCTTTCTGTTAAAAATCCCGCCGCAAAGGACAGTAAAGCTATTGCAAACGCAATTATCGCAGACACCGCGATTCTGATTTTTTTATCGTTCAAATTTACACCTCACTTCTGTTCGTAGAGCACCCTCAGTACCTGAAAGGTTACCGCCATTTTAAAATTTCTCAAATCTATTCCCGTGGTTTTTTTTATTTTATTCAGTCTGTAAATCAGCGTGTTTCTATGCATATACAGCTTTCTTGCGGTTTCGGACACATTCATTCCGTTATCGAAAAAACAGTCAACGGTAAGCATGAGGTCGCCGTGCTCGAATATCCTTGCAAAATTTTTCATATCGTAACCCGAAATAAGCTTTTCCCGCTGCGCCTTGTTCAGGCACGCAACAATGCCGCCCAAATCGATATTCTGCACCGTTCGTCGGGACATACTACCGCCCCAATTCGGTTTTTCTCGTTTTGATTTTTCCGTACGGTTATCGTTCATATCGCCTATCCCTCCACGGAATTATACCGCATAAACGCGACATTTGCAATACATTTTACGGACATTTGAAACTTTATAATATATTGCCCTTTTTTCGTATAAATTCCACTAACGGAAGTAAAATATTAAAAAGCGTCAAATACGTCCTTGCAACCGTTACAATATAATATAGTGTAAATATTCCCCGTGCGGGTAAAATTTGTCAATTTATCCTTGACATAACATATAAATTGTATTACAATATATAAATAAATGGCAGCCCTATATGTGGCGTCAAAACGATATTTTTACCCCGACGGCAGATACGCCCGACGGGTTTGTACACCCGTTAATCCGAGGAGATTTTCCAATGCAGAATACAGAAAAAAAATCTAAAAAGTTCGTAGTGCTTGCTACATACGTCGTAGCCGTGCTGTGCCTGCTTGCGGGTCTTTTCCTGCCGTTTTTCAACGGCAAGGGCATACTTGCATTTCAGCTTCCAGACGCATTCAAGTGTCTGCTGAACAGGGGCAACCCCGAAGCAAAATACGCTTTCACCCTGCCCTATCAAATCAATCTTTTCGGCATAGAATCGTTGAAGTTTGATTTTATGGCGCTTGTCGCGGTGCTGTACGCAGCCGTAACCGCGCTTGCTTTGCTCGCCTTTATTCCCATTGCTTTTTCCGTACGCAAGGAAGGCAAGGCGGCAAAAAAGTTTTACTACGTTATAGAGATTGCGGCGCTTATTATTCTTTCGATATACTTTATAGCCGCAGGCTTTATGCTTATGCGCAACAAGCTCGCCGCAGCAACCGACGGAAGCGTACCGTTCAACATGCTTAACGGATTAGGGTTCAATATGGTTGCACCTATCGGCGGAACGGCGGCTGCGCTGATAGTTCTTTGTGCGCTGGACAAGGGTAAAAACTCGGTGATAAAAATCGCACTTTTTATGCTTTCCTCAATAGGCTTTCTTGCCCTGTTCGACTTTGCGGTTGCGCTTTCAAAGCAAGAGCAGTTTGCCGCGTTTACCGATAAAATTTCGTCGGGACTGGTCGGCGGATCAAGCGGAGCGGATTATATATCGGCGCTATTCACAGAAAAATTCTCAGACGGGTTTGACAAATACGATATTACACATAAAACACTTAATGTGCTCAGCAAGATATTGCCCACAATAGTTCTTTTAAACCTGTTTATAGACACAGCAAAGCTATCCACAAGAAAGGACGGCAAAGCGGGACGGATTTTCGATATAGTCAGATACGGTCTTGAAACGGCTGCCGCGGCGGCGGTGCTTATCACCGCGCTCAACGCAAAAGAAAAGCTGGGATTAATGCTAATCGTTATTCTGGCGGTTACGGCAATTCAGCTTGCTATAGTTATTGTAAGGTTTATTATCGGAGTGCGCAAAAAGGCCGACAATGCAAGAGCCATTGACGAGAACGAAGTTATAGACATAGACGACGATATTCAGCCCGCAACCGTAGACGAGCCCGTCTTTGACGGTTACAGCGTTGAAGAGCCTGCACAAAAGCTTTACGACGACGGCTACGTTTCACCCGAGGAAGACGAATATATCGCAATCGAAAGCGAGCATATTCAGCCGGATGACGAACCCGCTGAAGCTCCAGTGTCAGAGCCCGTAGAGCAGCCAGTTGTCGAAGAACCCGAAGAAGAGCCGACGGCTGTCGAAGAGCCCGTTGAAGAACCCGAGCAGAACGAAGAGCCTGCGCCGGTCGAAACCGTTGAAGCAGAAGAAGAAATAACCAAATTCTACGAGCCTGAGGAAGACACCTCCTACCTTCTGCCCGTTGAGCAGCCAGTCGTCGAAGAACCCGAAGAAGAGCCGACAGTTGTTGAAGAACCTGTTGCCGAGGAACCCGAAGAAGCGACTGCGGTAGAGCCTATCGAAGCCGCGGAAGAGCCCGCGGACGAGGAATTTGTGCAGAAGCCTTACCGCGAGGAAATAAAGCCCTACAACCCTTACGAGCATCACAACAACCCGTTCAGAGCGTACGAGCAGTCATCGCAGTCCGTTCAGCCCTACAACCCTTATGCGCAACAGTCGCAAAAGCCCGCACAGCCCGTTTACGAGCAAAAGCCCGCCGAAAGACCCGCGCCCATATTCGAGCAGAAGCCGGTCCCCGCTTACAAGCCTCAGCCGACGGAACGCCCGCAGCCCGTAAGGCCCAGACCGATTATTCAGGAATTCAAGCCCGTACCTCCCGTCAGCGAGCAGCCTAAGGAGCCGCAGGTCTACACCATAGACACTATTTACGCAGGCCCTACCGACGACTTTATCCGTAAGCTTTCCAACGACGAAAGGATAGAATTCGCGCGCACGTTCATTGAAAAGAACAGAGGCGATTTGGGCAGTATCCCCGACTACAAGGTCGGTGGAGACAACAAAAAGTTCTTCTCCGTTGCATTCATATACCTCGGCAGAATACGCGGACTAGTGTCCGACGGACTGCTGAATAAAATGTATAAGGAATTGAATTTACTGTAAAATCAAAAGTTTCCGACCGTAGCTTCATAATAAATTACGCGTCGGGCGCAGAAAAAAAATCAGGCGCGGCTTTACGCCACGCCCGATTTTTATTTAGGGAAAAAATGACAGACATAAAAACTTGGATAAAAATTTTTACACAAAAGGTTGAGCAGACCTTTGTCGGTCGGGTATGGTTTATCGGCTTGCAGGGCAGCTACGGCAGAGGCGAAGCAACAAAAACCAGCGACATAGACACGGTCGTTATTCTTGACGAGCTGCGTTTAAACGACTTAAAAGCTTATAGCGAGATGCTGGATACTTTACCCGACAGAGATTTTGTTTGCGGTTTTATATCCGGTAAACCCGAGCTTCTGAATTGGGAAACGAGCGACTTATTTCAATTCTATTACGATACTACGCCGATAAAAGGCTCGCTCGACTTACTGCTCGCAAAAATAGACCGTCAAGCCGTAAAACGAGCGATACGTATAGGAGCGTGTAACATATACCACGCCTGCGTTCACAACTTCGTTCACGAGAAAAGCGACGATATATTACGCTCGTTATATAAATCGGCTGTATTCGTTTTGCAGGCAGTTTGGTTTTACGGGAAAGGCAAATATATTAAATCGCAAACCGAATTGCAAAAAGCAATCAATCCCCCCTCCGCAGTGCTGGACACGGCATTGTTGTTAAAGGGCGGCGCATGCGTGCAATTAGAGGAAATGTCGGAACTACTTTTAAATTGGGCGACCGCGCTTATAAAAGGATATAGCGAATAAAAAATTTATGCAAAAGCCTCTCGGGTTAATTCCCGAGAGGCTTTTTCTACCATCATAATTAAATAAATTTTAGCTTATTCACATCCTTTATTTAACCGCGGCAATTCCGCCTTATGATTACTTTTATTTCGCCGCACTCGCCGCGCTCGATACAGCTACAAATACTTCTTATAATATACAACCCCCTCCCGTTTTCGGCGAACACGTCGGGTGCGGGGCGGGCAATGTCCAGTCCTTTGAAGCTTTCCGCCGTGACTGTAATAGTAATTGTGTCGCCCGAAATCGTTCCCGTGAACTCGGCCTCATCCCCGCCGTGGCGTATAACATTGGTTATAAGCTCGCAGGTGACAAGCTTGCTTGCAAAAATATCCTCGTCGTCCGCGCCCGAAAGACGCAGAAAATCAACGAAGGTTTTTACGTTTGCACCCATATTTTTTAAGTTGTCTACCTTGAAGCTAATCATTATAAAAGCGATTTCCTCAACTTTTCAACTATCTTTCTTTCCGCGCGGGAAACGAACATCTGACTTACGCCGAGCGCTCTTCCCACCTCCGACTGCGATTTGCCCTGAATGAACCTGAGCTTTACCACCTTCTGTTCTGTCGGGTCAAGCTTGGCTATCTCGCTTCTCAGCGACTCGCTGTCGTCGAAGCTTTCGAATTTGTCCGAGCTGTCCGGAATAACGTCGTAAAGCCGCCCCTCGCCGTCCTCGCCCCCGACGCGTGAATCAAGGCTTATCGGAGCGCGATATTCAAGCGCTTCCATTATCGACTCTTCCGTGGCTTCAAGCCTTTCGGCAAGCTGTTTTATAGTAGGTTTGACTCCGTGCTCGTTATAGTATTCCGAGGTAGCCGTCTTTATTTTCGAGGACAGTGAATACACTCTGCGCGGCGGACGCACCGCACGCGAAAAATCGCGGAAATAATTTTTTATTACCCCCGTCACCGTAGGCGTTATGTACGTAGTGAACTGAACACCGACCTCGGGGTCGAATTTTTCCACGCCGGTTATAAGCGCTTCGGAAGCGACCTGAAACAAATCGTCGTATTCCACACCTCTTCCGGCAAACTTTTTGGCGAGAATTTCAGCCACATATATGTAATTTTCGACAAGCTTGTTACGCAACGCCTTATCGCCCGTGCGGCGATACTCGCGGAAAAGCTTATCCGATTCCTGCGCGCTTATCATATTTTAAGCGTTATCCCGCCGATAATTCCGTCATTTTCGATAATATCGAAGCTTTCCACAAGCGCGCCTATAAGCGCAAGACTAAGCTCGCTGTCGCCCTTTTTCGGATTGCCGTCAAGTCCCGTAAGCGTAGCCTTGACGCCGCCGTCGGTATCGAATTGCGCCCTTACGCGCTCGAACCCGCCGTTTTTCAGTATAAGCGCGCTTTCGGTCACACAGACCTTGAAATCTTCAAGCGCGTCCACGTCGACGTCCGCCGCAGAGCAGACCGCCCCAGCAACGAGGCGCAGCGCGGTATGATATTCGCTGTCCGAAAGATAAAACTCAACCGTAAAAGTTTTCATTACCTTATCTCCATTATCGTATCAAGCGAGCAGATTTCGAAAAGCTTTCTTATTCTCGGCTGCACGTTTTTAAGCGACATTGTAAACCCGTCCGTTTTAAGCTGCTTGAAAAGCTTTACGAACGTACCAAGCATAGTGCTGTCGATAAACGTCAGCAGCGTGCAATCGAATTCGATGTCCTTTTTATCGTGAAGATAAGCTGCCTTTACTTCGGCATAAAAATCCTCGCTGGTCGCCGAATCGATTTCGCCCGAAAGCGAAAACTGCAATTTGTTTTCCGTTGATGTCAGCATTACCTGTCGCATAATTACCTCGTAAAATACCTTTTATATATTTATAACCCTTTTATCCGCTTGTGAAACGGTTAAAAGGGTTATTGTTTATCAAAGTTAAACTCGCTTTCGAAAATTTTACCGTTCAGGTACGAAAGTACGCCGCGCGTGTCGAATTGCACAATCTTTGCAATCAGTCTTTGACGCCTTGCGCCGTATTTCGCGTTCAGCGCGCCGTCGCCGTACTTCTCATCGCCGAGCACGGGACAGCCGCAAAACGCCAGATGCGCGCGTATCTGGTGGGTCTTGCCGGTATGCAGCCGTATTTTAACGCGCGCTATATCATCCATCCGTTCTTCAACGCAGTATTCCGTAACAATCTTTTCCGCACCGCGCACGCATCTGTCAAAGACTCTTACAAGTCCTTTTGCCGCGTCCTTTTCAAGATAAGCCGTCAGTGTTGCGGCGTCTTGCTTAAACGCATTTTTACAAAGCGCTATGTAAGTCTTATTTATTCGCCTTTCCCGAAA
>CATJZR010000122.1 GCA_949745625.1 uncultured Eubacteriales bacterium
AAACTTTAAGGAGTAAACAATGAAAACCTATATGGCAAAAGCCGAGACAGTTGAAAGAAAGTGGTACGTTGTAGACGCCGCAGGAGTTCCTCTCGGCAGACTTGCGTCAAAAGTTGCTGCCATACTGCGCGGTAAAAATAAGCCTACGTTCACGCCCAACGTCGACACGGGCGACTTCGTTATTGTATTAAACAGCGATAAGGTTGCTTTGACGGGTAAAAAGCTTGACGATAAATTTTACCGTTATCACACGGGTTATATCGGCGGCTTAAAGGAAATTTCCTATAAAAAAATGATTGCGGAAAAATCCGACCTTGCCGTTTACGAGGCGGTAAAGGGTATGCTTCCCAAGAACTCGCTTGGCAGAGATATGATTAAAAAGCTTCGCATTTACAAGGGTGCAGAGCACAATCACGCGGCACAGAAGCCCGAAGAGCTCAAATTATTTTAAGGAAAGATGAAGAGGTTGATATATGGCTAAGGCTAATTTAAAGAAAAAACTGCAATTCTGGGGAACGGGAAGAAGAAAGAAGGCTATTGCCCGCGTTCGTCTTGTACCCGCAGGTTCAGGCGTTATACAGATTAACGAAAGAGCTTTCGAGGATTATTTCCCTCAGGGCGTTCTTCAATACGTAGTTAAACAGCCCTTGACCCTTTTGGGCGTCGAAAGCAAGTACGACGTTCTCGTCAACGTCAACGGGGGCGGTTATACCGGACAGGCGAACGCAATCCGTCTCGGTATTGCCCGTGCGTTGCTTCAGGCTGAGGAGGGCTGCCGTCCCGCATTGAAAAAGGAAGGCTTCCTTACCCGCGACCCTCGCGTAAAGGAAAGAAAGAAGTACGGCTTGAAGAAAGCACGCCGTGCGCCCCAGTTCTCGAAGAGATAATTTCAAAAAACAAAGGTGTCTTTTCAGACACCTTTATTTTTTGCGTTCTCGTTACAACCGGAACAGTCGTTCTTTTTTTGTTTGTCGTCGACAAACAAAAAAAGCCGCTGCGCTACTCATCGTCGGTAAGAGGGCTGTCGTTTTGGGTACCGCTTTCGCTTTAGGCTGTGCGCGCCCGTCGGTTGTCGAAGAGACAAAAAACAAAGAGGTCTTGCCGACCTCTTTTATTTTTTGTACATCGCATGAAATGTCAAACTGAATTTCTTGACGGGGTAAGTTCTTATAAAAAACATACTGCCTATTTAATTTAATATATTGACAAAATAAAATTTTCAGCTTATAATTTTATTATATAAAAAATATAAGGAGTAACAAGAAAATGAAAAAGATTATCGTCGGTGTTGTAACGGCGCTTTTAACCGTTATACTCTGTCTGTCTTTATCGGGTTGCGACAAGTCCGATAAAATCAAAAGCGCGTTCGAGTCCGAGGGCTACAACGTAACCATTGTTGATACCAACAACGATACCGCAAAAAAGCTTTTGTCGGCGGCGCTCACTCAGGAGCAGATTGACGAGGTGGGAAAATACGGAATTTACCTCTGCACGGGTTCCGGCGTTTCGTCCATCGTTCCCGCAATGTACATAAAGTTCTCGTCAGGCAGCGCTTTAAAGGATTTCCTGACCGTTGAAAAGGACGGCGAAAAGGACACAGCTGCATACGATACCGCAAAAGAAAAGGGCTACATTAACGGTAACTGCTATCTGCTTCCCATCGTAGGCAAACCTTTGGAAATTTTCAAAAACGCATAAATTAAAACCTCCGCTAAAAGCGGAGGTTTGTTTTTAATTAACCGAAGAATGTTATTGTGTCGGCATACGCTAAAAATTTTGTCACACGTTCCGTTTTTTCAGATGCGTTGCACGCAAACTGAATCAGCCAAAACGCATCGCTTGACTTATGTGTCGTCGCAACGTAATAAATTTGTTTATCGTCGACGGTCTTTTCATAAGTGAAGAACATATAATCTTTGCCATCTCTCGTGTACGTAGTCGAGAAAAGTTTGTTATTTTTTAATATGAGATTGGTATAATCTTCAATGGTGTAGCGGCCGAATCCGGGCATAAGAGAAAAGCTTTCCTTTAAGGCGGTTACAATTTCAGAACGGCTTTCGTAACATACGGTTTGCGACAGTACGTCTTTTTCCTGAAATGCGGTGGTAAGTGTGATTCGCATACCCGATTTTTCAAATGTTTTCTCCGTATCAATACTGAAACACGCAGTCAGTACACATATACAAGCCGTCAACGACGCCAACAATGCGGCTATAGCCGCAAACTTCTTTTTCATAAAAGTTCCCCCGTATTTTTTTTAATAGTATCACGGCTGTGCCGGTTTGTCAATACGGCGGCAAAAAATTTATTTTTCCGTATTGATTTTCGGCTCGGTTTGTATTATAATAATATCGAAGAATAACTTTTGGGGGAGATTTATGAAAAACGTAATAGTAGGACAGTCGGGTGGACCTACCGCCGTAATCAATTCGTCGCTGCTCGGAGTGTTCAAAACCGCGAAGGACAGGGGCGCGGATACCGTTTACGGTATGGTGCATGGTATAAAGGGGCTGCTTGACGGCAACGTGGTCGACCTTTCCACGCGTATCAGAAACGAGCTGGATATGGACCTGCTCAAAAGAACCCCGTCGTCCTTCCTCGGCTCGTGCCGATACAAGCTGCCCGACGTCAAGGGGCACGAAGACACCTACGAAAAGATATTTTCAACCTTGAAAA
>CATJZR010000123.1 GCA_949745625.1 uncultured Eubacteriales bacterium
CGTAATAAATGTTTTGGCAACGATTGAAGGCGTAGGAAGCGTTTACGTTTCGCTTATGACTATAATAGTTATTGCAATATTAGTGCTTTCGGCGATTATCATAGCGTTTGTGCTGTATTTGTTGGTGCGCACATTGCTCAATAACAAAAAGCGTGATTACGGTATACTTAAATCTTTAGGATTTACAACCGGGCAACTCATTTTGCAAACTGCGCTTTCGTTTATGCCAGCTATTATCCTGTCATCTGTTGTCGGCATTATTGTAAGCTGTCTTGTTATCAATCCTCTTATGTCGTTGTTTTTAAGCTCTATGGGTATTGTTAAGTGCACTTTTAGCATCCCCTTCGCTTTCTCTACGCTTGCCGGAATCGGGCTTATCATTATATCCTTTGGCATTGCGTGTTTACTGTCGCTTAAAATCAGAAAAATCGCGCCCCGCTCGCTGCTTACCGGCGAGTAACTTGACAGCGGCTGAAAAATAAAGTATAATTTTTCTATGGCTACTACGAAGAATTTTCACGACTATTTTATCGAGGCTACGCACAGCGTCGGCGGAATAACTACCCGCGCAATGATGGGCGAGTACGTTCTGTACTATAACGGCAAGGTCGTTGGCGGAATATACGATAACAGGGTGCTGGTCAAGGATATTCCCGCAGCGCGTGCGCTTCTGCCCGACGCCCGGCTTGAATTGCCCTACGAGGGCGCGAAGCTTGCGCTTTATCTCGAGGATTGCGAAAATGCGGAATTCGTAAGAGAGCTGTTCAATGCAATATATGAAGAGCTGCCGATGCCCAAGCCGAGGAAACGAAAATGAAAATAATCGACGCTCACGCACACGTAGCGCAGTATATAGCGGGCTTTACCTCGCGCGGGGAGCTGCGCGGGGCGGGCTGCGGAAAGGCGCGGTACGCCACGGGCGAGGTGTTTCAGATGTTTCCGCCGCAGCTCGGCGATACCGGCGTCAGCGCAGAATCGCTTTTAAAGGTAATGGATGCGAACGGCGTTGAAAAAGCAGTACTGTTGCAGGGCAATTTTTTAGGCTTTCACAACGAGTATACCTACGAGGCGGTCAGAAAATATCCTTCACGGTTCGCGGGCGCGGCTACCTACGACCCCTTTTGCGGCAAGGTGGCGGAAATCAGGCAAAGACTGTTCGGTGAGCTTGGGTTTAAGGCTGTCAAATTTGAGCTGTCGAACGGGTCGGGACTTATGGCAAACCGCCCGCCCGTTCCTCTTGACGGAGAGGTTATGGACGGCTGTTACAGACACGCGGCGGAAAAAGGACTGACGGTGGTTCTCGATATAGGCAGACCGCGCAACCCCTGCTGGCAGGTGGATGCGGTTGCCGCCGTGACGGAGAGGTACCGCGACGTTACGTTCGTGCTTTGCCACCTGCTTGCGCCGCAGATATGCGACGGCGAACTTATTAAAACCGCGCTCGGCAAGCTTGTAAAGCCAAACGTATTTTTTGATATTTCCTCGCTTGCGGCAAACCAGAAGCCCGAAGCCTATCCCTACCCGACCGCGGTCGGGCACCTTAAAACCGCGAAGAATACCGTCGGTGCGGACAAGCTTTTATTCGGTACCGATATGCCCTGCACGCTTGCGCGCGACAGCTATGCGCATCTGCGCGATTATATTGCCGAGGGCGGAATTTTCACTGCTTCCGAGCTTGAAGATATTTATTACTACAACGCGCTGAAAATATATTTTTGACCGACGGCAACACCGTCGGTTTTACTTTTTTGAAAAAGCGTGTTATAATCGGTATATGTACGGAATTTACGGCGATATTATAAGCGCGGCGCAAAGGGCGCTTGAAGGCTTTGAAGAAACCAAAGAGCTACTTGAATATCCCGAAGTGCAGGCGGACAAGGCGTATTATCTTTCGGTGTTGTCGAAGTACAATTGCCTGTCGTCGATTAAATGCACGCTCGAAGGGTTGAAGGACGCGCTTGACGGGGCACGGGATTATTCCGCGCTGCTTGCGGTAAGCGGAGACGAGCGCGACGCGGTGCTTGCGGAAATATCGTCGCTTAAAAAGAAGGCGGCGTGCCTTGCGGGCAGTCTTGCCGACGCGCTCGGTTGCAGCCGCGCAAGGGAGAGCGCGTATTGCAGGCTTAAATTCACCAACGCGAAAATAGGCGAAGCGTTCTACGGCTTGATAAGGGATTACCTTACCGCGCACGGCTCTACGGTCAACGCGGAAGCGCAGCCGCAGTGCGTTTCTTTTACCGTCGAGGGGACGGACGTGATTACCAGGCTTACGCCGCTTACGGGCACGCATAGAATTTGCGGTCGGTCGGGCGGGTCGCTGTCGTTTGCAGTCACGCTGTCGGCGGCAGCTGCCGATTTGGATGAAAGGCAGTTTAAAACCGACGTTTTCCACTCGCGCGGGGCGGGAGGTCAGAATATAAACAAGGTTGAAACGGCGGTGCGCATAACGCATATTCCTACGGGAATTTCCGTCGTTTGTCAGGACGAGCGCAGCCAGCTTAAAAACAAGCGCCGCGCCGAGGAAACCATTAAAAAGCGGTTGACCGAGCTTAACGACCGCAACGAGAAAAACCGAATTGAGGCTGACATATACGCTCAGTTTCTTAAAAAAAACACGCCGCTGACTTTCGATGCGGATGCAATGACCATGACCGATACGCGGCTTGCCGCGTTTACAAAAGTGCCCTTCCCGCCGACGGAAGCGGAGTTTACTTCTTATATTAACGGACTGATTGTATGCTGAAAACCATTACGGCGGATACGCGCAGGGTTATCCTGTCGTCGCACCGCAGAGTCTACAAAACGGAAAACTTTATCACGGCGACGCGCCGCATAGCCGCGGTCGATGCGTTCGTTTCGCGTGCGGCGGAGGCGGTGTTTGCCGCGGGAATATCCTTGGACGGAAGTATTTCCGCGCGGACGGAGGACGGCCTTTATACTCTCGCATTTTGCGTGAGGGGCGCTGGCGATTTGGTTTTTTACGGTTTTGCTTCTGCCGAAGCCTATGAGGGCGGTCTGGACAGACGTCTGCGTGAATACCTTGAAAAGCACGAAAAAATAACCTTTTCACTGTCCGAGACAAAGTCTTGCAATGACGGAGACTTGACGAGGCTGTACCTTGTTTCGGGCTCCGACGGGGCGGTTAATTTTCCTTACCTCAACGATATTCAGCGGTCAATCGTCCAAACCGAGGACGCCAACGTGCTGGTGCAGGGAGTTGCGGGTAGCGGAAAAACCAACGTGTGCGTGGAAAAAATAGTTTACTGCGCCTGCCGCAATTATCGCGGCAGGGTGCTGTATACCACATTTTCCCGCGGGCTGCTTACCGAAACGCGCAGCCGCGTAGAGCAGTTTGTGAAAAATGCGGACGGGTTTATTTGCGACTACGAAAACGGCAGGGTGACGTTTCTCGACCCCGACCATAAGAGAGCTGTCGAAAATAAGCTGGGCGTTCCGTTTTCGGTGGACAGCGACGGCGAGATAATAACCGCACTCAAACGCATTTCCTCTTTTTTGAAGGAAAAGGTGGATTACTTCCTTATATCCGATATATACGCGGGGTATTTCCCGCCGAAGCGGGTTGCGGGTGAAAGCGAATTTCTCGGAGAGTATCTCGGCGGCGGCAGAAATTACAGACTGTCGGGTGCGCTTGACAAAATTAAAAACGTCGCGCCCGAAATTATATACAAAGAAATTTACGGAATGATTTTCGGCCGCTACGAACCCGATTCGCCGACGGATATGATGGGACGCGCAGAGTACGCCGAGGCGAGAAGCGACAGCTTTTCCCCGCGCGAGTGCGACGTTATTTACACGGTTGCGTGCGACTATGCGGAATTTCTTGCAAGACGCGGTTATACCGATAACAATGCTATGAGCCGCGAAATTCTTGCCAAGGTATCCGCGCCCGAATACTCCGTCGGGGTAATCGACGAGGCGCAGGACTTCACGCAGGTAAATCTGTACCTTATGAAGACCCTTTGCCGTAAGCTGTTCTGCGTGGGCGACGCGTTGCAGATGATTAATCCGTCTTACTTCAATTTCGGATATTTAAAGCGCATAATGTACGGCGACGTGACGGGGGTCAACGAGCTGAGGCACAATTACCGCAGTACCGAGTTGATTGAAAAAATTGCTGGCAGACTGGGCGAAATGAACGTAAAGCGGTTCGGCACGCATAGCTTCGTTTTAAAGGGCGAGAGCGTTCCGTCGCCTTTGCCGAGCGCGGCGGTGTTCGTCAGGGACAAAAGCTTCGTATATTCTCTCGGCGAGAAGCGGTTTGAAAACGTGACCGTGGTTGTCGCTTCGCGGCAGAAGAAGGAAAAGCTGAAAAAGATTCTCGGCAAGACGGAAATTCTTACGGTTGCCGAGGCTAAGGGACTTGAAAGAAATACCGTCATACTCGCGGACGTTTTAAGCGATAACGCCGACAAGTGGCGCTATCTGCACGGCATGTCGCTCAACAGAAAGACCGCGGACGAAAACTCGGTTTTCAGATATTACTTCAATCTTTTTTACGTGGGCATTTCACGCGCACGGCAATATCTTTTCGTTACCGAAAGCGACTGTCCGCAGTTTTTCGACGGGTTTTTCAACGAATGTTTCGAGAGGCGCGGCAAGGACAGCGCGCTTGCGTTTTTGAAAGAGATAGCCGGCAGAATAGAAATCGACGACGAGGAGTTGACCGAGCGGATAGAGAAGTTCTGCTCGCTCGAACAGTATTCAAACGCCCGTTCGACTGCGGACAGACTTTCAACTGACGCGCTGAGGAAAAAACAGCTTGCATATATCGACGTGCACGAAAGCTATTTGCGCTACGGCAGGTGGCGCGACGCGGGTACGGAATACTGGCGGCGCGGCATGGACGCCGAGGCGCGCGAGGCGTTCACCCGTTCGGGTGACGAGCAGCTGTTCCCTTTAATGGACGCGTGCAAGGCGGGAGGAGGCGCGCTCGACCCCGAAATAGTAAAATTTTATCCGCTGGTATCGGATAACCATGTCGCAAAAAAAATAATTCTGGAAACGCTTGCGCGTGACCGAGCCGACATAGCGGCAGGGCTTAAAGCCGCAAACGAAAAGCTTAAAAGGAAGAAAAGACAATGAACGATATAAAAGAATTGATAGAAAGTTTTGTTGAGTATCGCAACCTCATTGCGCCGTTGCAGGAAAGCCTGCACTCAGTCGGAAAAACCTACGAAGAAATAAGGGCGGACCTTGAAAGCCTGACGAAAAGCTTTTCGGGCAACGCCGCAAGTCAGCTTGAAAGGGTGCACGCCGCGGTAAACGCGCAGGCGAAAAGCGGACAGGAATTAGGGCGCAAAATAGAGGAATACTCCGCTTCAGGCGAGAGGTATGCGCAGGCGGTAAAAGATATGTCGGCGCGGTTTTCTTCGGTGGTCAACCGCATAGACGCGCTTGAAGAAATAGAAAAAACCGCGCGCGCCCAGCTTGAAAGAATAGATACGCTTATCAGCGAAAAACAGTCATCTTATAATTTGAAGGATTTGCAGAAATCGCTTGACGGTTATAATACCAACGTAGAAAAAATAAGCGACTTTATCAATAAAGACGTTGCGTCGGTGCTAAAAGAAAACGCGGAAAAGATAGAGGCTATCCGCAGGGAAAACGAGCAGCTTTCCGCCGCGGTTTCAGAACAGAGTAAGGACGTAGCCGAGCTGACCGCGACGTTCAGGGAAACTTCGGCATTGCTTAAAAAGGTCGTTGAAAACGGCACGGTTAACGAGCAGTATCTGTTCGACGCGTTTGACAAATGGGCTGCGGACAGAAAGGTAAAAATCAAGAAAAAGTAGGGAATATGGCGCAGATAACCGACTTACTGGAAGCAATAATCAATGACGACAAAACGGCGTACGACGCCCTCGGTCCATGCGGGAATTACCGTCTGGGCCGCTTCCCTGTGCTTTCGCTGCTGTATATGTACGGGGCAAAGCGCATACTTTCCGCGCATGAAAAAAGCTTGCTTAAAATAACCGCGTGGCAGGCGGAGGACGAACCCGCCGCAGTCTCGAAGGAGTTTTCGCGCGTTGCGGGCAAATGTCTCAGGCTGTATTCCGACGAGGTGGTAACCCCGCTGGAAATGCTGCTGATTTTAGATAAGACGCGTAAATTCAAGCGGATATATCCCGCGGTCAAACCGCAAAAAGAAGTGCGCGAAAGGCTTAAATCGATTTATTCGATTAAGTATGCTTTAAATATAAGCTTCGAGGGCGACGCCGTAATTTTAGACAGGCGACCTATGACCCGCAGGGAGAAAAAGACAGTTGCGGTCGGGGTGATATGCTCGGCGCTTGCAGCGGTAATAGCCGTAGGCGTTCCCGTTACAACCGTTGCGCTTATACCCAAGCCCGTAGAGGGAGAGGTGAAAAAGCTGAGCCAGATTGACTTCGCGTCCAAAAAGGAATACACGCTTAAAAGCGATATAACCCTGCCAGAAAATTTTTCGGTAAGCAAGTTTAATTGCAGGATATACGGCGACGGAAACAAAATAATCGCGGGCAAGGGCGCGTCGCTGGGAGAGCTTAACGGCAAGCTTTCGGGCGTTACCGTGCAGTCGTCGGGCGCTCTGTTTACGTCGGTTTCGGAAAACGCGGCGATAGAAAACGCGACGTTCAACGTCACTGCCGACATAGTCTCGGGCGCTGCGACGGCGCTTGTCGCCGTAACCAACTTCGGCACAATCGACGGGGTTGAAGTAAACGTAGGAGGAACAATCCGCGCGCAGGCGACTACCGATACTCCTACGGACGAGCTTATCTTCGGCGGCGTTGTGCTTGTCAACAACTACAAGTACAGCTCGCGCGGGGCGGGTACGGTTAGAAACTGTACGGTAAATTATTCGCAGCTGTCGCTTATAGGCGAGGCGTCGGCAAACGCCGTGTTCGGCGGCATTGCGGGCGTCAACGCGGGCTACGTGGAGGACTGCACCGTTACCGGCTCTATCGGCGCGGAGACCTTCGATTTGGCGGGCGTGTGCGTCAACAACAGCGGCAGGCTTTCGGGCAACGTCAACGAGGCTGAGCTTACCCAGACCTCTTCCGACGCGGGCTGGAACCCCATGTCGTGCGGCATAGTTATGAATAACGACGGGACGGTTACCCGCTGTGAAAACAGGGCTGATATATCGGCGGTTTCGACAAGCACTGCCGAAACCGAGACCCCCCGCGCGGTAGCGGCGGCGGGCATATCTTATCTGAACGGAGGTGAAATTTCGCTTTGCAAAAACAGCGGCTCGCTTTCGGCAAGCGGGGACGGCACGGTTTATGCGGGCGGCATATCGGCGGTGTCGCACGGGCTTACCGTTAATTGTATTTCGTGTGGCGAAATAACCGTAGCCGCGGGGGACGCGTACGTAGGCGGAATAGTAGGTTCAAGCGTCATTGCGCGGGATATATTCGCGTTCTACTACGGCGTGGTGCAGGACTGCATAAGCGAAAACTTGATTTCTGTTACCGCGAGCGGGGACAAACCCTCTTGCGTGGGAGGCATAACGGGGCTGGTGCAGCAGGGCAGTTACGACGGCACATTTTTCGGGGGCGGGGTCACCGGCTCGTACTTCACCGGTACAAATAATTTTGCCGGCAACTATTCCGGCGCGATTGTCGGAGTGGTCGGCAAAAATATTTACGATAATAATTCATATACTTCGGGTGAAACCGAATATCATAACTTCGAGGGAAATTACTTTTTAAGCGGTACGGCGTTCGGGGCGGCGGTAGAGGACGAGGAATTTTCCACCGTTGCGGACAAGGGCGCGGATATTGCCGCGTTGGAGGAAATATTAAATTCCGAAGCCTATAAAAAAATTTTGGCAGAGTTTAAAAAATAAAAATCCGCTTTTGGTCTTGCAATTTTCAAATTCGGTGGTATAATATACGCTACGGGGGGAAACATGCAACTTTTACCTGATAATTTAATCGAATTAGAATACGTTTTAAGAATGATAATCGCCGTCCTTTTGGGCTTTGCGATAGGTACCGAGCGTAAGATGCGCTTTAAAGAGGCGGGCATGCGAACACATGCGATTGTGTCTGCGGGCGCGTGTCTGTTTATGCTAATATCAAAGTACGGCTTTTCGGATATGGAAGGCAAGTACGACGGGGCAAGGCTTGCCGCGCAGGTTGTTTCGGGTATAGGCTTTATCGGTGCGGGAATGATAATGTACCGCAAGCAGGCGGTTCACGGGCTTACCACCGCCGCGGGCGTGTGGATAACCGCGGGCGTAGGTATGGCTGCGGGCGCTGG
Organism: uncultured Eubacteriales bacterium; assembly: GCA_949745625.1. Lineage (GTDB taxonomy): Bacteria > Bacillota > Clostridia > Christensenellales > Borkfalkiaceae > Coproplasma. The sequence continues at coordinate 8,263 of CATJZR010000123.1, forward strand.
TATGTACATAGTTGCGGCAAGCTCTACCGCGATAATTATCGCGGCACAGTGCGTAATGCACATAAACTGCAAGTTCTTTAAAAACAAGCATTACGTTCAGCTCAGGGTGGTTTTTATAAACAAGACCGACGAAAGCGACACGGTACAGCGCATTTTCGAGGTGGACCGTTATGTTCAGCTCGACGCGAAGAAGCACGGCGACGATATAGTTTTTTCGGTGCTTGTGCGTACAGACAAGGAATTTGACGACAAGTTTATTTTAGAGGTATTGCAGCAGCATCCGTTCATTCAGTCGATTGACAGAATAGACGACGAAGTGAATTAAAAAAAGCAGGAAAAAATTTCCTGCTTTTTTATTGCGGTTCAATAATCGATGCGCCCGATAAGATAGTCTGCGGAAATATCAAGTAAATCGCAAATTTTACGCAACATTTCCAACGAGGGTTCATGAACGCCTTGTTCGTAATTTGCGTAAGCCCCTCTCGATATTTTCAGATTATTTGCAACTTGAATTTGTGTTAACTGTTTTGTTTCTCTGGCTTGCTTTAATTTTTCGTTCCATTTCATAATCAACATTATGATGTAAAACGCATCAAATTGCTTGACTTGATGCAAAATGCATCATATAATATATATAAACCAAATAAGGAAATTAAAAAATGGAAAAGCCAAAGAAGTGTATAAGTTGCGACCTTTTTAAACCGATATATACTAAGGCGGAAACCGGGTTTAAAAAAGAGTCGCTCGGATATTGTAAGTACCGTTTGCAGGTTACGGACGGCAAGCAAATTTGTCACCACTGGGAAGAAAATATTTGCGGCTCGTATAGTATGGTGTGGGATGAGGCGCGAATTTTAAGAGGGCTGCTATTCAGGCTTTCGGAAATAAATCAACAATTACAGGAAATGGAAAATGAAAGCAAAAGTTAATTATTGCGGTCGTTGTAAAAATTTTGTTGGCTATTATCAAAAAATACTATACGGCTATTGCGGAATGGGGGTCGGGCATTGCAGGGTGAAAAATTGTTTGCAGGACGAATTCGGCAAATGCGAACGCTACACGGAAAAACCGCAAAATGATATAAGCGCAGAGCTCATAGATTGCGCTATATGCGAAACCGAACGCATTAAGCAGTTACTTAAAAACTTAAAAAGCGATAAAGAGAACATATCCTAAAACGTACTTTTTTTAATTTCATCTCTTTTAATTTTACCGCAACTTTGCGCAAGCAAAATAACACTGCGGATACGCACAATACAATTCTGCGCAAGCAGAATATAAACAAATAACTACACCTAATATTTCCGCAAGCAAATATAATAAAAAAAGCAGGAAACTTTCCTGCTTTTTTTAGTTTGCCAAAGCTTTGCACAAGCAAAATAGCACTGCGCGGTTACGCGCAATAAAACTCTGTGCAGCAGAATACAACTAAAAAACTCATTTCGGCTGCTTGCCTATATACGCGAGTATGCCTCCGTCAACGTATAGGATGTGTCCGTTGACCGCGTTCGAAGCGTCGGACGCAAGGAAAACTGCGGGTCCCGCAAGCTCGTCCGCTTCAAGCCACCTGCCCGCGGGCGTTTTGGAAATGATAAAGCTGTCGAAGGGATGACGGCTGCCGTCGGGCTGCTTTTCTCTGAGGGGCGCGGTCTGCGGGGTTGCGATATAGCCGGGACCTATGCCGTTGCACTGAATATTGAATTCGCCGTATTCCGAGCAGATATTGCGGGTCAGCATTTTAAGTCCGCCCTTAGCCGCCGCGTACGCGGAGACGGTTTCTCTGCCCAGCTCGCTCATCATAGAGCAGATATTTATAATTTTGCCGTGTCCCTTTTTAATCATAGAGGGGATTACGGCTTTCGCCATAATAAACGGTCCGTTCAGGTCTATGTCTATTACCTGTCTGAACTGCGCCGCAGTCATTTCCGTCATGGGTATGCGCTTTATAATGCCCGCGTTATTTACGAGTATATCTATAACGCCGACTTCCTTTTCTATTTTTGCTATCATTGCATTTACGGCGTCCTCGTCGGTAACGTCGCAGACGTAGCCGTGCGCTTTTATGCCCGCTGCCTTATAAGCGTCAAGTCCCTTTTTAACAAGCTCGTCGTTGATGTCGTTGAACACGACCGTTGCGCCCGCAGCGGCGAAGCCCTGCGCTATCGCAAAGCCTATTCCGTAAGACGCGCCCGTGACGAGTGCGATTTTGCCGTCAAGTCTGAAATCTTTCATTTCCATATTCGTAAGCTCCTTTTAGGTTGGTAATAAAAGGATACCACAATTTTTCGGGTTTGTACAGCGCACGCGTAAAAATAAATGTAAAATTTTGTCAAATTACAATTTTTTTGCAATGCGCCCCAAAAAAGTTGACAGCCGCCCGAGGTAAATTATATAATGCGTTTTGTTTATTTTTATTAAACTTTTAGTTTAAATTTGCTAACCGCAGGAGGGCGTATGGAAATAGGGGCAAAAATAAAGCGAATGCGATTGCAGTTAAATCTTTCGCAGACTGAGCTTGCCGACAGGTGCGAGCTTACCAAGGGCTACATATCGCAGCTTGAAAACGATTTGACTTCACCTTCAATTTCAACGCTAATCGACATTTTGGCGGCGCTCGGCACCGACCTCGCCGCATTCTTTAAAAAAGAGGACGACGCACGCGTGGTCTTTCACGCGGAGGAGTTTATCGAAAAGCAGGACGGGGGAATGAGCCTTAAATGGATAATTCCCAACGCGCAGAAGAACGAGATGGAGCCCGTGCTTGTAGAGCTTGACGGGGGCGCGGCAACCGTTGACGATTTTCCGCACAACGGCGAGGAATTCGGATTTGTGTTGGAGGGTAAAATCATTGTCGAGCTGGGCAGCGCAAGGTATACCTGCAAAAAGGGAGAGGCGTTCTATTACGCCGCGGACAAGTCACACAAAATAGTAAACGGCGGCAAAAGC
>CATJZR010000124.1 GCA_949745625.1 uncultured Eubacteriales bacterium
GAAGCAGATAAGAAGTTATGTTCCTGTTATGGTTGCGTGCGGAGGTACAGAGTTAGAGGCGTTGGACGACATACTTTCCAGGAAGGTATTCAGGAAGCTGGAATCCAAGAACCCCGTATACGTAAAGCAGATGTCGGACGGAACGTGCGCGTACTTAGACGAGCTGTTTGGCGAGAACAAGCTTCCGCTCTGCAAGGAACAAATAAGATTAATAGAACAAAACGTGTAAAAGGAGGAAGTAATGACAAAGTTCAGAAAATCGCTTTTAATTTTCGGAATACTCGTGCTTATTATCGGCGCGGCGTTGACAACCTTTATCGTGCTTTCCCTTACGGGCTCGTTAAAGGCGGAGCCGATAGAGCTTGAATTTACGGTCGAGGATGCCTCGCAGGAATACAACGGGCAAACGCTCAGAGCGCGTTCGTACAGTCTCACGGGCGGATACCTGATAGAGGGGCATACGCCAGAGGTCAAGTTTACGGGCGGTCAGACAGACGCGGGCAATTCTTTCAGCGGACTTGACGTGAAAATTACCGATAAAGACGGGTACGACGTATCCGGGCAGTATAAAATAAAGGTTAATTCGGGCGTGCTTACCGTAGTGCCTTGCAGCATACAGGTTACTATGACAGCACGCGACGTCGTGTACGACGGCGCCGCAATAGATTTAGGCAACGGCTATACGGTGACGGGTGGCGCGCTTGCTAAGGGGCACCGCGTTACACTGGAAATAAACTCCTCGTGGCTTGAAAACGCGGGAAAAATAGTTGCGGGCAGAACGCTTAACGCAACCGACGTAGAGGCGTGTGTGATTGACGGCAATGGGGTGAGCGTATCTCAAAACTATTCCGTAATTCTTGCGGGCAAGGTCAACGTAGTAAAGCGTCCGTTGATTTTAACACCGGAAAGCGCGTACAAGATATACGACGGTACCGCGCTGGAATGTACTCAGTACAGAATAGGCACGGGCTCGCTCGCTTCGGGACACTACATAGTTCCCAGATTCGAGGCGCGCGACGGCACTCCTGCAAGAGTAATAGCCGCCAACCCCGACAAACCGCTTGAAATAGTTGCCAAAGCCGCAATATACGATATAAACGGCGACGATGTAACAGACAATTACGAGTTGCTTTCGAATATCGGCTATCTTACAGTAAGGAAGGCAAGCCTTACCGTTGCCGCGAAAAGCGGAAGCTGGATTTATGACGGGAAGGAACATTCCGTTACCTCGAAAGAGGCGGATTTCGTAACAGGGCTTGCTGACGGCGAAACGGTGGAGGTTAGCTATTCGGGTACCGTCACCGACGTTTTGGCAACCGCGAACAAGATAGAAAGCTGTGTCGTTTTGGACGGCAATGGCAATGATACTTCAAGTAATTATAACATCACTTTGAAGGACGGCGTTTTAGAGGTTACCAAAGCTCCGTTTACAGTTACGCTGGGCGCTATAGAAACCGAGTACGGCGAGCCGTTTACGGGCAGCCTTAAAAATCTTTATACCGTTTCTTCGTCTATGGAAGGACTTGAAATAAAGCTGAACGACGATGCGTATATGGATAAGCTGGTCGCCGGTTTAACCGAAATCGGTAACTCAACTTATACTTTCAGCGACTTTGAAATTATGTACGGCGGCAACCCCGTCACAGACAACTTTGTTATATCGGTAATTGCGGGCAATATAAGGGTTACGCGCCGCGCTGTCTCGTTTGTTGAAAGCGGCACGCTTTCAAAGGAATACGACGGAAGCTTTGTATTCCCCGCGGGCGACGACATTACATTCAACAGACCGCTTGCATCGGGTCACCGTTTCGAATCGGTGACATGTGCGCCCGTCCTGCCCGAGCAGGCGGGAAATGTAGTAAGCGTAAATATACTGTCGTTCAGCATTGTAGACGCGCTCGGCAACAGCGCGCTCGGCTATTACGACGTCGTTTCTGGCGGCAAGGTCAATGTGCGCATTTCGGCGAAAGAGCTTGAAGTATCAACTTCGTCGTTCGAAAAGGAATACGACGGTAAGCCGCTTGACGGCGGTACGGTTACGTGCGGGCTGCTCGCCGCAGGAGACAGACTTGTTGTATCGGAAAGAATAATTTTGACCGACATGTGCGAGGAAACGAACGCACCCAAATTTGCAGTTTACAATCCCTTAAACGAGAACGTAACGGGTTTTTACAGCGTTGTAGAAAATTACGGTACTATAAAGATTGCCCCTAAGCCTATAACGGTTTATATCGACAGTGAAATAGAATATACTCGGGATATGAACACTCAGACCCTGTTTAAAAATATAAGGTGCGACGGTGCAAGCGCGGACTATTTCGGCTTATCGGTCGACGGTGCGCTTGTTTGCGGCAACACCTATAACGCAGACTTTTACTGGAATGCGGTCGAAGAGAAAGAGGGCAACTATGCTATTAAATATTCCAACAGTAATTTTACGATAATCAAAAGAAGAATAACGGTGGCTATAAATACCGCTGCGGCGTCAAAGGATTTCGACAATCAACCTATAACAAGGTTCGATTTGAATATGATTTCCCCTCTCGACGAGGATTCTATTTACGACAAAATTGCGCTGGAATACGTCTATTCTAATATCGAGGATGCAGTGGACGCGGGCAAATACTCCGCAGAGATAGTTTACGAATCCGACTGCGAGAGGGTGACGGTTATCGGCAGCTTCGAAATAAAGCCGATAAGCGTTACGGTCAGCGCAGGCGCATTGACGGCGATATATAACGGACTTCCTTATCAGCCGAGCGTAAACGACCTTAAAGTCGCTACGGGCTCGTCGCTGGATTTAAAGGTAAAAAGCTACGTTTGCGCTAATTCGATTATTAACGCGGGGCAGCACGATATTAAGTTTAAATCGGTAGATTTTATTTCGGCTTCGGGCGAAAGCATAAGCAGTCAAAACGTAACCGCGGATTTGGAAAATTCGAAAATTTCAGTAACTATAGAAAAACGCAAGCTGGTTATTACGCTTGACCCGCTGTACGGTAAGCCGGACGCAACACAAAATTTAACGGGAATAATAAATATCGAAAATCTTGCAGACGGCGACTCCCCCGATTACGGCGAAGGCTACGGTTTAATAATTCCCGCCGGCGATAATGTAAGTATGCTCTTAGTTGAATCAATAAAAATTGTACGCGACGGAGTAGACGTTACGGGCAATTACGATATGCCGTCGGAGGTTTTCGGCGCGATAATAACAGGTTAAAATTTTTAAAACGCAAAAAGGGTTTTTATGATATCCTACGATACCTATCAAAATAAAATAAAGCGCGTTGCGGCGGTAAAGAATTTTATCGTCCGTTTCCGCGCGCTGTTTATTTCCCTTTTTGCCGCGTTAATCGCGCTGGCGGCTGCGTTCGTATTCACAAAAGGAATTATAACGCAGGACGTTGTCCTTCCCGAAAAAATAGTTTACGGCGATAACTACGCGCAAAACATTCAGCGTCCCAAGGCGCTGTTCAGCAACGCGAATTACCAGTTTGCGCGCGACGAGCAGTCGAGGCAGGCGGAGGAAGTCGTCTGGACGGACGAAATACCTTCGCTTGCGGGCAGGTACCTCGTCAGAACGGTAACGGACAAAGCCTTCGGTAAAAGCTATGGCGAGCCTAAGTCGTTCGAGATTGAGGCGCTGCCTGTCGAATTCGTGGTTTTAAGCGACAGCGCAGTCTACGGAGAGCTACCCTCCAAATTCGAATTTGCGTCCGTTAACGGCGACAGAGTGGTAAGGGATGGCGCTATTGTAGACTACGTCAATCCCGAAAACGTAGTCACTGCCATAAAAGGCGCGTCGTTCAGAATTCTCGATAAATCGGGCAATGACGTAACCTTCTGCTACAACGTATCCGTACCCGAAAAAGAAATTACGTTGCTTCCGAGAAGCATTACGTTAACTCCGCTATCGCTGTCGGTTACGTACGACGGCAACGGCGTGGAATACGGCGGCGCGCTCGAAGAGGCGAGCATAGCTGCATTGAACGGCGACAGTGCCACTATATTTACTCGGCTTTACGACGCCGCGGGCAACGCCGTAGAGGGCGCGCCCGTTAACGCGGGCAGCTACTCGGTGCGGGTGGATAGTGACAGGACAGTAATAATGAACGGCACCGCCGACGTTACCAAGCATTATGCGGTAAGCTACGGCGCCGCGACGGTTTCCGTCGCAAGGCGACCCGTTACGTTCGTCACGCAATCGGCAAGCAAGGTTTACGACGGCGAGCCGATTGTACGCGACGAAGTAACTTCCGCAAACCTCGTCGAAGGGCACACCTTCACGCAGTCTGCAACCGCCGCCCCTGCAGCGGACGCGGGTACTTATACGAACGGGTACGAGTGCAGTATTTTTGCTTCCGACGGCAGCTGCGTCGACGGCAACTACGACGTGAGTTACGACTACGGCGTTCTCGAAATAGCAAAGCGCCCCTTAACCGTCACCACGCGCGACATTGAAAAGACGTACGACGGCGCCGCGCTTTGCGGCACTGTCAGGGATTATTCCATAGAAGGCGAGCTCGTCGGCGGGCACGCGCACGAAATATTTTCGGCGGCGAGCATAAGCGGCGTTGCCGAGTCGGGGGCGAAAAACGCTATCCGAATAATCTTGTACGACGATGACGGGCGTTTTGTAAGCCAGAACTACGATATTAAATATATTTACGGCACTATGACCGTAATGCCGCGAGAAATCAGTATTACCACAGCAAGCGGAAGCTGGATTTACGACGGCGCGGACCATTGCGCGCCCGAAATAGCGGAAATAGGCGGGGCTAAGCTTGCCGCCGGCGAAGAGGTTACATCTGTTACCGGAACGCGGGTGGTGTATTTCAGCGAGGTTGCCGTCAAAAACGAGCTGACTTTTACTATTCACAACGGAGTTAACGACGTAACCGCAAACTACGCGATTGATTTTATTTACGGCACGCTTACGATTGAAAAGCGCCCGCTTGTAATTACTACGCCGTCGATTACGAAAATCTACGACGGGGCTTGGCTGTACGGCACCGACGGCGAAACGGTTGCCGATAACCTTGCGGAATACGATAAACTGAAAGAGACGGACGGCATACCGCGCATACTCGATTGCGGCACGCTGGAAAACGCGATTGAATTTACCGTAGACAGCGGCAGAATGTCGTCGTATTACGACGTTACCGATTGCTACGTTATAGAATACGAATACGGCAATCTCGAAGTTTTGCGGCGCGATATAACTATCCGCACGCAGGACGCAAACAAGTACTACGACGGAGCTCCGCTTTCGGGCGACAGCGTTGCACCGGTTGTTGATAACCTCGTCGCGGGCGAGGAGTGCGTGCCTTGCGAAACGGTGACAATCACCGACGCGGGCGAGCTTTCAAATACTACGCACTATAAAATTTTCAGAACTTACGACTTCCACGCCGTCGGGGACTACGGCGACGAAACCACCGCCAATTATAATATTTCTTACGAGTACGGCAAGCTGACCGTCGATAAAAGAATTGTAATGGTGGCAACGGCAACCGCAAGCAGGGAATACGACGGTACGCCGTTTACCTGCACCGACTGGGAGATTATACTTATAGGCGATGAGGCCTCGCCGTCGTTCGGATTGCTTGAAAACCATACTCTGACGGTCGATGAGAACGTCGTGCCCGCGTCCGTTACGGGCGTAGCCGAAGGCGAGGTCGAAAACAGGGTTTCGTATTTGGTTAAGTGCGGCAACGACGACGTTTCGGCTAACTACACCCTTGCCTACATATACGGTAAAATTTCCGTTACAGCGCGTAACGTACTTGTAATTACGGGCAGCGGCGAATGGGTTTACAACGCGCATGATTATTCCAACCCTACGGCGCAAACCTCGCACGTATTAAACGACGGTTGGTTTGAAGACGGCGAAAAAGATTTCGTGCTTGACCACACTCTTGCTTTAAGTAAGCTGTTCACCGTTCAGGCAGCGGGCACGCACCCTAACGAGTGCGAATATACGGTTAAAAACGCGAGCGGCGACGACGTAAGCGTAAATTACAACCTTATAAGGCAGTTCGGCAGTCTTGTTATCAAGCCGCGTCCGCTTATCATAACTACGCACGACGGCAACGACGTTTACGACGACGAGCCTTTCGAATACGTTCACGCCACGCCCGAAGCGTTCGACGCAGCGGCTGAACGCGGCATTTGCCCCGACCACCAAATAATACACGACGAAAGCATGAAAACCGCTTCCGTAACCTACGTTACCGAAGGCAGGGTGGAAAACGAGCTGTACTTTACTGTAAAGGACGCCTCGGGCGAGCCTGTGACCGATAATTACGATATAAGCTACGAATACGGTGAAATTTTTGTAACGCAAAGACCGGTTACGCTGACCACGGCGACGTCTTCTAAAGAGTTCGACGGCGAGTCGTATTGCGACGATAGCTATACGTTAACGGACGGTTCGCTTGTGGACGGACATTCCGTTGTGGTAGCTGAATCGGTTTTCGTTCTGTTTGTGACGGAAGGTGAGGTTAAAAACGAAGTTTCTTACGCGATATTTAAAGGACCCGATAAAAATCTTACCGAAAACTATGCAATAAGTTATGTTTACGGCTATATAAGCGTAACTGTGCGTTACGTTAAAATAACCACGCACAGCGGCAACTGGATTTACGACGGCGACACACACGCCAATACAGACTATTCCGACGAACACCTTTCCGACGTTTCGTTTGAAGACGGCGCATTAAACGGCATGCCCGACAATAAGGCGGGGCTAGTGCTCGGGCATAAGCTCGTTGCGACGAAGTTTACCGAAGTTACCGACTATACCGAAACAGCCGTACCGAATGCGGTCGAGTATGTTGTCGAAAACGAAGAAATAGACAAAAACTATTATCTGCACATAGTTGCGGGCGAGCTTTCGATAAATAAACGCCCTGTAAAGATTATTACGCCGACGGCGGAAAAGGTTTACGACGGCGACGCTTTCAGTTGCACGGATGGCTGGAAAGACGAAGGCGTGGGGCTTGACGTCGGACTTGTTAAAGAGCATAGGCTCGGTTTAAAGCTTTCTGGCGGCGTGCCCGTTCTCGTAACCTCGATAACGGACGTAAAGTTGCTTGACGGCGAGATTATCGGCGTTGAAAACGCAGTAGAGTATGACGTTTACGACGGACAGACAGTTGTTTCCGAAAACTACGCGATAGAGTACGAGTACGGTACGCTTAAACGCACGCCCCGCCCGATAAC
>CATJZR010000125.1 GCA_949745625.1 uncultured Eubacteriales bacterium
GCTCACAAGCTTTTACATACTACCTATACCAAAAGAGAAAAATATTGATTTTTTAAACTTATATTATTAAATACGGCGGGCGGAAAGATTTCCCCCCGCCGCATTTTAAAATTTTTAAAAAAAATTTTAAAATTTTGTCACGAAATCGCTTTAAAATTTACTCTTTGATTAATGAAGAGGGATAACTAAATTCCACTAAAAATCCGTTTTTGGGAGGTTCAGACCGATGTACTAAAAAAATAATCGTGAAGTTTGGCACAAAAAATTTAAAAGGTATTGAAAACAAAAAAGGGGTATGATATAATGAAAACAAGAAAGAATATAACAACAAAAAAACTGCTTATAATTGCCGTCGGCTTTATGCTGTTGGTTGCAACCGTGTTCGGAATACTTTTCGGTACATACGTAAACGTCAACGCAGAAGACAGAGACCCTGTAATAATGGAGCGTAGCGCTTGGTTTCATCGAGTAAATCCCGGCGAACAGGAATCAATGATAGAAAGAACTGTGACGGATGCCGGCGTTGACGGCAATTCCGATGACCTTTTTAACAGTAGCACGCAGTTTATAAATATCGGAGATATAATGGATAGAGGGTTTCATTACATTTCAGTCATTTTGGAATTTCAAATGAAAGAGGTAAACGACGGTTATCAGCATATTTATCTGTATTCCCACTCTGAGGAAAAAGCGGGGGTTAAACTGAACTACTACGGTAATACAACAAAAAAAGAGTATAACCGTGTAGCTATTCATTTCAAGACTATGTTCTTTACTGCATTTTTAAATGAACATCTTAATATGGAACTCAGACTCAGATATGACGCAAGCGGTGCGGGGGCAGATACCTGGAAGTATAAAGATATGTTAATCCGCGTACAACTGAGTCAGGTGGTATTGCGCAATGAAACGGTGAAATACGGGCAAGTATAATAATTATAAATAAAGGCGGTGAAAATATGGCTATCGTAATTGAAGGCTTGGAAAAAATTTACAGGGTAAAAAGGGGCGCGGATGTCCGCGCCCTGAAAGGAGTAACGTTCAACCTGCCGGATAGGGGAATGGTGTTCATACTCGGTAAATCGGGCTGCGGCAAGTCAACGCTGTTGAACGTGCTGGGCGGACTGGACGGCTTTGACAAAGGCGACGTAAAAATAGACGGACAGTCTATAAAAGATTATAAGGCTAAAGATTTAGACAGACACCGCAATAATTACGTAGGCTTTGTATTTCAGGAAAACAACCTGCTGGAAACAGAAAGCGTACAGCGCAACGTGGGTCTTGCGTTGGACTTGCAAAGCAGCAAGGATAGTGACGGCAGGGTTGCGGCAGCGCTTGAAAGCGTAGGTTTAAAAGACTTGGCAAAACAAAAGTGCAACCGAATATCGGGCGGACAAAAGCAGAGGGTGGCGATAGCCCGCGCACTGATAAAGCAGCCTAAGCTGCTATTGTGCGACGAGCCTACGGGCGCGTTGGACAGTGAAACGGGTGAAGAGATATTCTGTCTGTTAAAGGAGCTTAGCGGCGACAGGCTTGTAGTGGTGGTATCGCACGACAGAGAGAGCGCGGAAAAGTACGGGGACAGAGTAATAGAGTTAAAAGACGGACAGATAATATCAGACAGTTCGCCTTTGGAACAACAGAGCGAAAAGGCAAATGAAAATGAGCAGACCGAAAAGAAAAAGCGCGGCGGACTGCGGTTTGCGCGCGCGTATATTACGGGCGTAAGCTACATAATAGCGCGGCCTATAAGAATGGCGATATGTCTGTTGCTTTGCCTTATAACCTTTACTTGCGCGGGGGTAATCGATACCATATACGCATACGACAGGGATAAGGCGATGCTTTATACGATGGATAAAATGGGCAGCAAGTGCTATGCGTTCGCCAGGGCGGTAAAGCTTGACAACGATACGTATGAGTTGGAAAAATACAAAATGCCCAAGTGGGACGCGGACGAGCTTGCTTCGCTTTTGGACGTGGACAGGTGCGACTATATCTATTACGTTGACAACTATACTCTGTTTTTAACTCCGAACATTGGCGACCTGCCGAAAGAATTGGTAGGAGAGAAGTACTACTGTGTGAACGGATACGTCGAGGCGGACGAAAGCTTTGCCGAAGACTACGGCTTTAACCTTGTAGCGGGCAGATTTGCGAAAACTACAGGCGAAGTTGTGTTACCGTTATTTTTATTCAACTTTTTTAAGACCTACGGTTACGTGGACGGCGGCAACTTAGTGAAGATAAATACGTACGACGACCTTATAGGCAGGGAAATACGTTTCGCAACTCACAAAGCCACTATATCTCTTACATTAACAGGAATAATAGATACAAATTTTATATTCGAAAAACAGGCGGAAGTACTTTTTGGCGGCACTCCGCCTTACGGCAAAAACGGAGCGGATTTCCGTTCGGATATGCAAGCTATCGATATGGATATGATACACAATACTATGTTCGTGTGCAACGGTTTCTATAACTATTTTACGACAGAGTATACAAACGAATACAATTCAGACGCAACTGTATTGCGCGTGCTTGCGCCGTATAAAGGCAGCGACGCGCAAAAACTGAAAAATATCCGCATATACGCCACGCAGTATAACGGACAGCCTGTAGGCGGCGACGAACAAGACGGCACGTGCTATCATCTGGTAAATTACTGCGGGGACAGGATATGTAACGCAGAAGATACGTTTAATAGAATAAAGAACTATGCGGCGTATGCGGTTGCGGTGCTGGTTACCGTATCTGCACTGTTTATATTCTATTACGCAAGCGGAACGATAAGCGATAAGCGCAGAGAGATAGGAATACTGCGCGCGCTCGGCGCGTCGCGACGGGATGTAGTAAAGATTTTTGCATGCGAACACGGAACATTTGCTGCTGGCGCGATAGTAATTTCTTTGACTATAGGTGCGATACTTACTACGCTTTTAGACAACTCGTTCATGCAAGCCTACGGATTGGGAACTGCGTTTATCAGTTTCGGTATAAGACAAATCTCGGTGGTGGTAGCCGTTGCGGCGTTCGCCGTCGTCGTTGGGGTAGCCGTTCCGCTTATAAAGCTGTTAATTAAAAAACCCGTTGACGTAATAGCCGACAGGAAATAAAACATATCGGCAGAATACGGAGGGCGGGAGTTTTTCCGCCATCCGTAAAATTTTAATTCAAGGCAAGTTAAAACGGTTGACAAGATATTTATAATATGATAAACTTTCGTTACACCCTGAAGAGGGGGTGTAATTTTTTTGTACGGAGTTTTCCAAAATGAAAGCATCAACAAGGGCTAAAATCACCTTCGAATGCACCGAGTGCAAGCACAGAAATTACGATAGCTACAAGAATAAGCGTAACGACCCGGACAGGCTTACCATATCCAAGTACTGCCCTTTCTGCAAAAAGCACACCGAGCACAAGGAAACCAAATAAGGCTTCTTTAAATTGCGCTCAAAGCGCGCGGAGGAATTTTTTATGGCACAGAAAAGCGATAACAATGTCAAAAAGCCCAACTTTTTCGTAAGAATGGGCAGAAAATTCAAGGAAACCTTTTCCGAGCTGAAAAGGGTAACCTGGCCCTCCTTCCCCAAGGTGGTTAAGGCTACCTGCGTGGTTTTGGTGGTCGTAATTGCGTTCACCGTTGTTGCCACGCTTATAAACTACGGCTTGCAGGAGCTTTTGGGGCTTATCACCGGTATTAAGGGTATCGAATAATGGTTGACGTAACAACTACGCCTTGCTGGTATATTCTGCATACCTATTCCGGCTACGAGTCGATGGTTAAGGAAAACCTTGAAAGGCTTATCGAAAACAATAATTTGCAGGATATGATTTTCGAAGTCAAAATCCCCATGGAGCAGACTATCGAAGAGAAGAACGGCAAACGCAAGGTTGTCGAGCGGAAGCTGTTGCCCTGCTATGTGTTTATAAAAATGGTATATTCCAACCAGCTTTGGTACTGGATAACCAACACGAGGGGCGTTACGGGCTTTGTCGGTCCTCAGGGCAGACCAATCCCTTTGAGAGAGGACGAGATACGCAAAATGCGCCTTGAAACGGTCGTGGTCGAGGGCGAGTTCGCAATCGGCGACGGCGTCGAAGTTGTTTCTGGACCTCTCGAAGGCTTCAAGGGTTCTATTATCGAGTTGAACGATATTGCGCAGAAGGCTAAAATCAACGTCGAGATGTTCGGCAGAAATACCGATGTAGAGGTTGAATACCTTCAAATTAAAAAGGTGGATTAAAAACTTTGTATATACGCTGCAATACTGCGTTGCCTTTGCGGTTTGACGGGTTGCATACTTCTCGTATGGGCCCTAAAGCCGCAGACGCCTTGTCTTGCACGTATATTCGAGTTTTCGATATAATCAGTTAAATTTGTGGGAGAGCGTTTTAAATTTTCACACTGATACGCCCGTTTAACCACATGGAGGAAATAAATTTATGGCAAAGAAGATTACTGCGGTTGTAAAATTGCAGCTTCCCGCAGGTAAAGCGACCCCCGCGCCTCCCGTAGGCTCTACGCTGGGTCCCCACGGTATCAACATACCCGGCTTTACCAAGGAATTCAATGCAAAGACCGCACATCAGGCAGGACTTATCATTCCCTGCGTAGTAACCATTTATCAGGACAGAAGCTTTACGTTCGTTCTGAAAACGCCGCCTACGCCCGTGCTTATAAAGAAGGCTCTGGGTCTGGAAACGGCAAGCGCGCGTCCCAACAGGGACAAGGTCGGCAAGCTGACCAAGGCGCAGGTTGAGGAAATTGCAAAAACGAAAATGCCCGATTTGAACTGCGTTGATTTGGACTCGGCAAAGAGCATGGTAAAAGGAACCGCCCGCTCGATGGGCGTTACGGTGGAGGAATAAGTTATGAAACTTGCTAAAAAATACGCAGAAAGCATAGCGTCCTACGACCGTTCGAAGTCCTACGACTTAAACGACGCGGTTAAGACCGTTATCGATACGGCAAAGGCTAAATTCGACGAAACTATCGAGCTTCACGTTCGTCTCGGCGTTGACCCCAGACAGGCAGACCAGCAGGTCCGCGGCGTGCTCGTACTTCCCAACGGAACGGGTAAACAGAAGAAGGTTCTCGTTGTCGCGAAGGGAGATAAGGCCGATGCGGCTACCGCAGCGGGCGCAGATTACGTCGGCGCGGAAGAAATGATACAGAGAATACAGAAGGACAACTGGTTCGATTTCGACGTTATGATTACCACACCCGATATGATGGGTATCGTCGGTAGAATCGGCCGCGTATTAGGTCCCAAGGGCTTAATGCCCAACCCCAAGTCGGGTACCGTTACTATGGACGTTGCGAGAGCGGTTCAGGAGGTTAAGGCAGGTAAGGTAGAATACCGTCTTGACAAGACCGCAATTATTCACTGCCCTATCGGCAAAAAGTCGTTCGGCGTTGAGAAGCTTACCGAAAACTTCAACGCGCTTATGGACGCAATCGTTAAGGCTAAGCCCGCGACCGCAAAGGGACAGTACATCAAGTCCGTAACTTTGGCTGCGACCATGGGCCCCGGCGTAAAGGTAACCTATAACAAGGGCTAAAAATGCGCGTATGAGTTGCAATGCGTTGTTGCGCTGCGTTTTGCCAAGTCGTGTACGTTCGTGTACACTCCTGTCGCAAAGCCTCGCGCCCTTGCCTTGCTTGCATCTTCGTATTTTAATGCCGTAAAATCGTTTGACATAACGGTTTTTAAGCGATATAATATAAAAGTAAATAATTTCTGTTTGCCATAGACAGCGGGTAGATTTATCGTAAATCCTGCCGAGGTGAAGGAAAATAAAGTATAATTACGCTTTATTACCCTGCTACCGCTATGGTTGCAGGGTTCTTTTTAAAAATTTTGAATGGAGGTACAGGATTTGTCGGCTAATTTCGAAGCTAAAAAAGTTGTCGTTGAAGAGATTGTAAACAAAATCAAAAATTCCAAGTCGGTAGTTTTGGTCGATTACAATAAACTGACCGTTGCAGAGGTTTCCGAACTCAGGAACAAATGCAGACAGGCGAATTGCGAATACAAGGTTTACAAAAACACGCTTGTAAGAAAAGCTTTCAACGATTTGGGATTTAAAGATTTCGACGCGGACCTCAACGGTCCCACCGCGTTTGCGTTCGGCAACGACGAAACCGGCGCCGCAAAGCTTATGAGCGAGGCAGCAAAGACCTACGACGGTAAAATCGTAGTAAAAAGCGCGTTCGTTGATAACGCTTATTGCGACAAGGCTGCGGCAAAGGCCCTTGCGGACATGCCGTCGAGGGAAGAGCTGGTTGCAAAGATGCTCGGCTCTATGCAGGCGCCCGTTGCAAACTTTGCAGGCGTATTGAACAATTTACTTTCGGGTATCGTGCGTGTGCTTAACGGCATCGCTCAGCAAAAAGGTTAACAAGGTCCGCATTTACCTAAAAAATGCAAAATAAAATTTAAAATAAATCAGGAGATTATAAAAATGGCAGACGTAAAGAAATTTATCGAAGAAGTTAAATCGATGACGGTATTAGAGCTCAACGAGCTTGTAAAGGCACTTGAAGAGGAGTTCGGCGTATCCGCAGCAGCTCCCGTAGCAGTAGCGGCAGCTCCCGCAGCAGGCGCAGCGGCTCCCGCGGCAGCTGAAGAAAAGACCGAGTTCAACGTAGTCCTTAAAGATTGCGGCGACAAGAAAATCGACGTTATCAAGGTTGTACGCGGCTTCACCGGTCTCGGACTTGTAGAAGCTAAGCAGGCTGTTGAAAAGGGCGGCGTTCTTAAAGAGAACGTAGCTAAGGAAGAGGCTGACAAAATCGTCGCTGACCTCAAAGCAGCAGGCGCAACCGCAGTTCTCGAGTAATTATGTACGTTTAAAAAAGCTACCGCATAGCGGTAGCTTTTTTAGTTACCGCAAACAAATTGCTTGACAGTCGGGACAATAAAAAGTAAAATAATATGGTAACAGTCTAATTCAAGAGGGACAATTATGTCAAAGAAAATAAAGAATGCGGGCATGACGCTTGCGCTTGCGGCGGTTAGCGATGTTTCGGCGGAGGATTCGGCGTGCAAGGTGCAGCCCAAGCACCCCAATGCAAGAATAACGGTGGAATTCAATTCCGAAATTTACGAAATAGATTACACCCTTTACAGAAATATGTATCCCCAGACGGTACAGCACTTTATCGAGCTTGCCGATTCGGGCTTCTATAACGATACAATCGTTCACGACTATAAATCTTCCGACTGGGTTGCGGGCGCGTACGGTTACGACGACGCGGAAACCGTAGGCTACGTCGCTTCGTACGGTCGTTCGGCAATGGCGGAATATCTTGAAAACCATTGCAAGGAAAAGGAATACTACGATACGGTTACCGCGGGCATAAAGAGCGGGGAATTTTCCGCGTCGGTATTCACCAAATATATTTACAACGACAAGGGTGAAGAGATTGTTTCCGTCGACGACGCGCTGCCCACGCTTATCGGTGAGTTTAAGGACAACGGTCACAAGATAGAGGGCGACAAGGGGCTTACATCGACGTACGGCACTCTTAAAATGGTGTACTATAAAAAGGACATCAAGCCCGTGTTCGTTGAAAACAGCTTCGGTCAGATACTGCCGCGCGACTATCACAACAACTGCGCTACCAGCCTGTTCTCGTTACAGGTAAGCAACAGCACTCTGTACGATTCCTCTAAGTACGCGGTTTTCGGTCAGCTTAAAAACGACGGCGCGAAGGACGCGCTCGAGGATTTGACCGACGCCATTTCCGACTACGCTTCGTCCGTCAGCTCGAATTCGAAGTTCACTACCACCGTAGCTACGCAGGTAGACAAAGAGGACAAGTTTGCCGACGAGGGCGGCAGGGAAATAGACGCATCGTTTACGATGGTTTCGATGCCCCTTATCATAAGAAAAGTAGTAATTACCAAATATTAAAACAATATCCCGCTTATTTTACAATGATAAGCGGGTATTATTTTAAATCCGACGTTAATTAATAATCCGCCCTGTGCACGGGCGGATTATTACTTTCACGTTTTATTTTTCCATTTCTATTTATTGCTTTTTTAAAACATATATGCTAAAATAAAAACGCAACAAAACGTTTTTAATAAAAATTATCTAATGGCGTATTCTACATTGTAGGATATGCACGAATGCCATTGGTAATTTTTATTTGTGTTTTGTTGCAGAAATTCAAATTAAGTGCATTTCCGAGTGTGCTTCTTTTGAAGCACACTTTATTTTTTTATTCAAAAACTCTTTTAAATAATGTTATTGACATAAAATAATTAATTTGCTAAAATAGAAATTGCCAAATCAAAACTGAATAATTTCTTGTCGTACGGGCATAGCTATGTGTAGAGCTATACTTTTTAATCGTTACTAAATTTCCCGCACGGGAAATTCAGTTTTGGTTTGGCGACTAACGATGAACGGTATAATCTACGGTGTCGTTCTCGTATGGGGGCGGCACTTTTTATTTATAAGGCGTTCTGTCGTCAGTTCTGCCAAGCAAATAATCAATAGATACGTCAAAATAATCGGCAACAATAATAATATCGTCAATGAGCGGAATGCAATTTAATTTATTCCATTGAGCAATATTGTTGCGGTGTATATGAACAATCTTTGCAAGCTCGTAGACAGTTGAAATATTTTTTTCCTTTTGCAGTTGCATTAAACGCTCTTTGAAAAGTACATAATGTTGAGATTTTTCAAATTGTTCGTCATCAGTGTTTCCGATAAGAAATTCAATAGAAATATTAAAATAATCGGCAATTCGAATTAGCGTACTTGTTTTTGGAATAATACCGTAGTTATAAGCGTTTGAATAAGTAGTATTGCTTATGCCTATTAAATCTGCATTTTTTGATTTGCTTTGTCCTTCCAAATCATTTACTAATTCAATAAATCTATTTTGAAAATTTTTAGATAAAGCCATATAACAATTCCATTTCTATTTATTGCTTTTTTAAAACATATATGCTAAAATAAAA
>CATJZR010000126.1 GCA_949745625.1 uncultured Eubacteriales bacterium
CAAGTATTACTAAAGCATCTATAGCTTTGCTGTTTGCTTCAACCAGCTCTCTGTCGTCCTTTACTTTATCGGCAGTTTTTTTCTTTCTGAAAAAACACATATCTTTATTCTCCTTTAACAAGTTTTTTCCCGCAGTTAGCGCAGAAAACCGCGTCGTACGCGTTTGACTTTCCGCAATCGGGGCAAATTATGGGCTCTTTACTTACCCTCTTCCCGCAATGCGGGCAGAATTTATCCGCAGGACCGTATTCGAGACCGCAATTAGGACATTTGCTTTTTTCTGCACCGTTCTCTTTTGTACCTATAACCTTTAACACCTCGTAATAGGCGTTTTTATCCTGTAATTCGAGATTGCGAAGATATTTATCGCGTTCCCATTGCTTGTCGTCAAGACGCTCTATCTCGGCAAGATATTCTTTCAGCTTTTCCTGCTTTTTCCTTTCCGCCGCGGCATTTTCTATTGCCGCCATATCCTCGTCGCTCCAAACGAATTTTTTGATTATAAAGTTTTTTATGGCTACACCGTACTCGGCCTTGAATTTTTCGCTTAAAATTTCGCCTATCGTGTTACCTATTTGCAGCTTGTTGGCGTCGCACTGGTCGTAGGTCAGCTTTTTGTCATTAAGGACTCGCAAAAATATATCGGTAAATAAGTTGACTACGATAGCTCTGAACATATCTCCGTATGCTTCCCTGTCAAACTCGTCCGCCGTAACCGCAGTCGTTTTATAAAACTGCAAAGCGTTATCCACGCATATATCGAATTCGCCGTTCGCCCCGACGGTTACAACACGATTGCTTGCCTCGTCTCGAAAGGTAATTTTATTAGGCGTACCCCAGCAAATCGTTATTTTACCGTTTTTAGCCAAATAAATTACCTCGACCGAAAAACCCTTTTTCCAGTTTTTAATCTCGCTTTTATCGTCGAATACGTTTACAGGGCCTTCCTCGTAATACCGTACGTCGCTACCGCCTTTAACTATTAAGGCATTATGTGATTGGGGTATTTCCACAAACGCATTTTTATCGGTAATTACATCCTTTATTTTTACGAATAACACCGAATTATCTTTGCTGTTTGCGTTGCAAAGGTTTTGGTCGAATTTGATTATCTGTTCTTTTTGCTTTGAAAACATAAGCTCCTCCGTATAAGATTGTTGAAATTTTGCAAAACTATTTCATTTTGCAATAATTTTATCACATTACGACGCAATAGTCAATAATATTATTTCATTTTGTGAGTTTCTGTTGCGTCCCGCATAATAGTTATTTCATTTAGTGGTAAACTGAAATTAAGGAGTTTAACTTATGTTTTCTATCCGGCTTAAAGAACTGAGACAAAAGAATAATCTTTCGCAAAAAGAGTTTGCCGAAATGTTAAAAGTTTCTACCGGTACAGTAGGAAATTGGGAAGTAGGCTTACGCGAGCCCGACTTTAAAATGCTGATAAAAATCGCCGATATTTTTAACGTCCCGTGCGATTATATTCTCGACAGATTCGATAATGACGCCCCGAAACGCACTTCTGTCAGCGCCATTGAAGAGGAAATGCTTTCCGAATTCCGCAGCGTTGGCAAAAAGCTTGGCACCGACGGACAAAAAGCAATTATTTCAATAACAAAAATTCTGCACGAAAACCACCGCTGAATTACACGCAAAAAGGCTATGCCGCTCTAATGAACAGGCATAGCCTTTTTTATATAAATAAAATTTTGTTAAGCTGTTTAAATATTCGCAGTATAATCCGCACGCGTTATTTTATATTCCGTTATTTCTCCGCGTCCGCTTGGCTTAAACCCGACGTTTAAATGAGCTTTTACTGCCGCTACACGCGTATCCTCGAATTCGTTTACTACCGTGTCAGCGCCCATTGCTTCAAAAGCCTGCCGCAAAAGCAGCTTCAACGCCTGCTTTGCATAACCTTTCCCGCGGTGACTTGCCTCGATTACAATGCCCATACCGTAGCAATTCCCGTTCCCGATTTTCCGAAGATTTACTTCACCGACAAACCCCACGTCCGCTACGGCGATATACGCGTAAAACCTTTCTTCGCGACCCATAAACGCATTAAACCATTGCCGCCATTCGCTTTCGGGAAATTTAATGCAGCCCGTTTCGTCGTCGTAGCCCTCGAATCCGAGATTGTAATGCGCATTGTATTTCATCGTATCGGGGTCGCTTAAAATCTTACTGCGGTAATTCAATTCTTCAAATTGCGGAATGTGCAAATAAACTTCACTCATTCAAATTCTCTCTCGCGGTAGCAAGCATAAGCTTTATACGGTTTTCCTGATTGACCTTGGTTGCCGACGGGTCATAGTCCACTGCGACGATATTTTCGTCCTTGTATAAATTTTTAAGCGTGCGTATCGCCCCCTTGCCCGCAACGTGGTTGGGCAGACAGCCGAACGGCTGTGCGCACACTATATTTTTTACGCCCGTTTCGGCAAACGCAGCCATTTCCGCGGGAATCAACCAGCCCTCACCCATCTTAACGCCCTGATTTAACACCTTATCCGCACAGCTTCTCAAATGTTCGAAATCGTGCACGGGCGTGAAATTACCGTCGCTTTTGAACTGCTCTATTATTTTGCGCTGCATTTTGTACAGTCGGTTATAAAAAATCTTGTACGCCCACGCTTTAATCGCTCCGTGTCCGTAAAGGCGTCTGTCGTTCACCACGTTTATTATGCAGTACATCGCAAAATCCATCATGGGCGGCATAACCGGCTCGCAATTCTCTGACATGAGAAACTCTTCAAGTCTGTTATTGCCCAATCGGGAATACTTAACATATATTTCGCCGACCACGCCGACGCGCACCTTTTTTTCGGTGCAACGCTTTACCGCCGCAAACGCTTTGATTATTTTTTCGTTTATCTTAGCGTACCTTTTATATCTGCCGCTCTTGTATTGCTCGGTTACGAAATCAATCATTTCGTCGCGTACCCTGTCCGACTCGCCCGCCTCGGTTTCGTAGGGGCGGGTCTGATTGTAACACCACATAATACTGTCGCAGTAAAAGACCGAATACAGAATTTTAACAAACAGCTTCAATGTTAAATCGAAGCACGAATCCTTTTCAAGTCCCGAAATATTTACCGACACAACCGGCACCTGCGGGAATTCGGAATAGATAGCCTTTTTCACAAGCGGCATATAGTTTGACGCGCGACATCCGCCACCCGTCTGCGTAATCAGCAATGCGGTGTGCGCCAAATCGTACTTACCGCTTTTAAGCGCGTCGATATACTGCCCTACCACACAAAGACAGGGATAACACGTATCGTTATGAACGTGCTTCAACCCCTCGTCAATGACAGCGCGGCTGTCGTTTTTCAACACCTCGACGTCATACCCTTCAAGCTTTATTACTTCCTGTATAAGTAGAAAATGCCAGCTAAGCATATCGGGAATGAGTATTTTGTGTGTCTTTTTCATAGACTTGTCCCACTTGGGATAGTCGTTTGTATAGTCGGTTAATTTTTTCATATCGTTAAAATTAATTATTATTTTAAAGTCGCCACGGCGCTGCTATACGGTAACGTGATATATACAGCAGGGCAAAACGCGTGAACCTTTGTGCAATGAGTTTACAAGGACATACACGATTAAGCAAAACGCAGCGCAACGCCGCTATGCGAAGTAAATATGCAGTTTATTTTTCTATCGCAGCCAGCATACTTCTCAGCCTTATCTTCACTACACCGAGATTGTTTATTTCGTCAATTTTTATTTGGGTATACAGCTTGCCGTTCTTTTCGAGTATCGCACGCACCTCGTCAGTGGTAATCGCGTCTAATCCGCAGCCGAACGAGACGAGCTGTACTAAATTTACGTTTTCGGTTTTAGATGCGAAGTCCGCGGCACGGTAAAGCCGAGCGTGATAAGTCCACTGGTTCAGTACGTTGACCTTCACCTCGTCGCCCTTATCGAACACACTGTCCTCGGACAGTACCGCAATATTCAAAGATGTTAGCAGCTTGTTTATTCCGTGATTTATTTCGTTATCGAGATGGTAAGGTCTTCCCGCAAGTATAATAACCTGCCTGCCCTCTTCACGGGCGCGGGCAAGTATTTTGTCTGCGCGGCGGCAAACGTCGGCGTGATAGTTTTCAAGCGCAGAAAAACCTACATCCAGTGCATTTCTGACCGCACGCTTTTTTACCCCGTACTTTTTTAATGCCGAATAAAGCTTTTTTACGGCATTGTCGCGCGCATTCAAATCGAGATACGGCATTAAAAAGTTGTCGTCGGAAAGCCTATCGTTGTTTGCCTTCAACAGCTCGGGATAATACGCCACGACGGGACAGTTATAGTGATTAACGGAACAGTGCTCGTCTAAATTGTAGCTTTCGCATGGCATAAAAATGAAGTCCACTCCACTGTCCAGCAAGCTCTCTATATGTCCGTGAATAAGCTTTGCCGGATAACACGCGGTATCCGAAGCGACAGTATGCTGACCTTTGAAATAAAGATTACGGGAGGATTTTTCGCTCAGCACAACCTCGAAACCCAAACTCTCGAAAAAGCTTGCCCAAAGCGGAAGCTGCTCGTACATACCGAGTTGAAGCGGCAATCCGACCTTGTATTTTCCTTTCGTGCCCTTGACCGCTTCAAGCAGCCTTTGCTGTTTATACGTATATATGTCGAGGTCGCAATTCGCAGGCTTCAACCCCGCTCCGCGCTCGCACTTGTTCCCTGATATAAACCTTCTGCCGTCGCCAAAGCCGATAATGTTTATATTACAGTTCGACGTACAGCCGTGGCAGTTCGACGACCGCGATGTATACGTAAAGCTTTCAAGTTGCTCCGCACCGATAAGCGAGCTTGCGGCGGAAGCCTTTTCCTTTGCATACAGCGCCGCGCCGAATGCGCCCATAAGTCCCGCAATACCGGGACGGGTAACAAGCTTGCCTGTCTCTTGCTCAAACGCGCGTAAAACCGCGTCGTTCAAAAAAGTGCCGCCTTGAACAACTATGTTATCGCCAAGCTCTGATGCATTCGCCGCCCTTATTACCTTATAGACAGCGTTTTTTACTATTGCCGACGAAAGACCTGCGGAAATATCGTCCACCCCAGCGCCCTCTTTCTGCGCCTGCTTTACCGCGCTGTTCATAAATACCGTACAGCGCGAACCCAACTCTACGGGATGCCGAGCAAACAGCCCCTGCTGCGAGAATATGTCTATGTCCATTCCCATTGCCTTGGCAAAAGTCTGAATGAACGAGCCGCAGCCAGACGAACACGCCTCGTTAAGCATAATCGAATCAATCGCGCCGTTCTTGATTTTAAAGCACTTTATATCCTGCCCGCCTATATCGATAATGAAATCGACATCGGGATTGAAATGCAGCGCAGCTTTGAAATGCGCTACCGTTTCTACGATTCCGAAATCGGCACACAGAGCGCTTTTTATAAGGTCCTCGCCGTAACCCGTAACAGCGCAGGCGCGTATATTCAGTCTGCCGCCGCCAAGCGCGTAAATTTCTTTAAGTTTTTTGATTACCACATCCAGCGGCTGACCGTTGTTTGATTGATAATGCGAATACAGTATCTTACAGTCGGGTGTAATAAGTATAAGCTTAGTGGTGGTCGAGCCCGAATCTATACCGAGATAGCAGTCGCCCGAATAGCTGTGCACATCGGCAAATTGCAGGTCTGTCGCGCGGTGTCTCTTTACGAATTCCGCGTACTCTTCCTTGCTTGAAAACAGCGGCGCGCCCGTCTCTATACCGTCACCGTCATTCACGTTTTCAAGCAGCGAAATTATTTCGTCAATGCTTTTAACCTTCTGCCCTGCGGAACCCAGCGCAGCGCCTATCGCCATAAAATGGGGGGCGTTTTCGGGGAACACGGCGTTTTCGTCCGACAGCTTTAAAGTGTCCTTAAACGCTTTTCTAAGTCCCTTAAAAAAATACAAAGGCCCGCCGAGGAAAAGCACCTTGCCCTTGATACGGCGCCCCTGCGCAAGCCCCGAAACGGTCTGGTCTACGACCGCCTGAAAAATCGATGCGGAAATATCTTCCTTGCGCACCCCCTGATTTATCAACGGCTGAATATCGGATTTCGCAAATACACCGCAGCGCGAAGCTATCGGGTAAATTTTCTCGGCTTTCAACGCATACTCATCCATTTGAGTAACCGAAATATTCAAAAGCGTAGCCATCTGGTCGATAAACGCACCCGTACCCCCCGCGCAACTGCCGTTCATTCGCTGTTCGGTACCGCCTGTTATGAATATGATTTTGGCGTCCTCGCCGCCAAGCTCGACAGCCGCGTCAGCGTCCGGATAAAACCTGCGAATAGCAATAAAGGCAGACTGAACCTCCTGCACGAAATTCAGTCCGCTCCTTTCGGAAAGTCCCAGTCCTGCGCTACCCGTTATGCTTACCGCAAAATCCCCGCCGAACTTTTTGCGCACCGCTTTAAGCTCTTTAAGCACCGTTTCCTTTATGCACGCGTAATGACGCACGTAGGACTTGTATAATATTTTTTCACCGTCGAGCGCCGCGACCTTAACTGTCGTCGAGCCGACGTCTATACCGAGAAGTTTCGCCATTATTAATCCGACAATGTTTTTATTTTCATTATTATATCATTAAATTGCCGAATTTTCAAATTTATTGTTGTGAAAATATTGTAAATTTATATTTGTTTTTGGTCGCCATACCACCGCGTATATGCCTCTCGGACAGGTTTTTATTCAAAACCTCGCGCACTTCTTTAAAAAGCTGACCGTCAATATTCCTAAGCCTCTCGGTTACATCCTTATGTACGGTCGTAATTAATTAGAACTGTTTTATCTAAACCGAGGTCGCCGATTAACTTCAAGTAAATATCAACGTTTCCGTCCTTGTCGACCTCTATTCTTTGTATCAGTTTTTTGAGTTGCGCGTTGGTCATCTGCGAAACGTCGGTTATATCCTCGATTTCCTTGAACGTTTTATTGAGTATGCTTTCAAGCTGGTCGCGCTTATTGATTTGATAGGAAACCATTTTTAAATCATTTTCAAGTTTTTCAATTTGCTTGCGCATACCGCCGATTTTCTCGTTGAGTTCCTCCCTTGATATAAGGTCGTCCGTGTACATATCCATGTACTTCTGTCGGGAATTTTTGAGTTTTTCAAGCTCTGTTGTAAGTTTTTGTTCGTAGTCAATGTTCTCGTCCCGCTGTCTGTATATGCGCTCAAACTCGGAAATTACGTGCTGTATCACTTGGTTTTTATTAGAGAAAACGTTTGCAAAATATTCCGATAAAACTTGTATAAGTTCGCTTTCTTCGACAGTTGTGGCGTTTGGGCAACTGTCTACGCCTTTACCGTTTCTGCCCGAACATACCCAGCGGACGGATGTATTCTTATATGTGTGCTGTATGCGCCTGAACGACCAGCCACAGTCCTTGCATTTAATGAGCGTGGAAAACAGATATTTGTTGCTGTGCCGTTCCTTATCGAGCTTGAACGTCTTGCCCCGCGCCGCCATAATTTCCTGCGCTTTTTCAAAGATTTCGGAATCTATAATTTTAAGTTCGGGGCGCTCGGTTATAAGCCAATCTTCCTCGTCCTTTGCGGTACGCTTGCCCGTTAAAAAGTCGGCAACTTCCTGCTTGCCGTTTACAATCTTGCCCGCATAGATTTCGTTGGTAAGAATACGACAAACGGCGTTTGCAGTCCACTTGCAGGCACGTTTTGTCTTTATATTGCTGTCGTTAAGAATACTTGCGATTCTACTTGCGCCGTAGCCCTCTTCTGCGTAGAAGTTGAAAATTTTTCTTACGGCTTCGGCTTCGTATTCGTTGATTGCAAGGTTGAACAAATCGCCGTTCGTCTTGTCATACCCGAAAACAAAGTTGGGAACCTTGCCCTTTTCGGCGTTGATTTTCTTACCGAACTTGACGCGCTTTGAAGTATTCGCACTTTCTTCCTGAGCCAACGCACCGAAGATTGTCAGCACGAATTCGCTATTGCCCATGCTCGTCATATTGGCGGTCAAAAACTGCGTTTCGATGCCGAGTGCTTTGAGCTTGCGGATGTTTTGCAAAAGGTCAACCGTGTTACGGGCAAAACGGGAAATATCCTTTACAACAACCATTTCAAACAGCCCCTTTTCGGCGTCCGCCATCATCTGCAAAAATTGTTTACGGTTCTTAATCTTCGTACCCGAAATCCCCTCGTCCGCATAAAGCCGAACAAGGTTGTCCCCCGTTCTTTTGGTATAGTCGGCAAAAAACTTCTTCTGCGCCTCCAAACTATTCAACTGATCTTCCTTGTCGGTTGAAACTCTGCAATAAGCCGCTATGTTCATTCATAATCTCCGTAAA
>CATJZR010000127.1 GCA_949745625.1 uncultured Eubacteriales bacterium
AACGACGACGGCACGCTTAAAGCGGGCGCAAAGGTCATTTACGTCACCGAAGCAAACAAGAACGATGTCGACGGCAAAGGCAACAGCATCGCAGAATATCTTACCAACGCGCAGAACAACACCTCGCCTATCGTCATAAGAATTATCGGTACGGTAGGCTCGGCAACGTGGAACGAGCTGGAGTATAATGCGCCCGGTCACGAGGGCGACGATATTACCGAAGACAAGGTTATCGGCATAAACGGCAAAAAACTGCCCACGGACAGTAAAATGCTTACCCAGGCGGAGTTGATAAAGGGCGGTTACAACACTCTCAACGAGTATCCCGAAAAATTAGGCGGAGCAAGGTGCGTTGCAATCGACGGATTAGTCAGCAGGGCAAGCTATTCCTCGGGCGAGTACGACAGCCTTTGGAACGACTGTCAGATTAAGAACGTCAGTAATATTACGATAGAGGGTATCGGCGAGGATGCGGAAATTTTCCAGTGGGGCTTTACCTTTAAAAGTTGTAACTCCGTCGAGGTCAGAAACCTCAGATTTTACGACTATACCGAGGACGCCTGTTCGATAGAGGGCAGCGAGAATTCGACGACGCTTGCCGGCTTCAGGCATAAGAATTTCTGGATACACCACAATACATTCGATATAGGAATGAATTACTGGGACGTGTGCGCCGAACAGGATAAGCACGACGGCGACGGCGCAACGGACTTCAAGTATCTTGCGTACGTTACAATTTCCTACAACCGCTATAACGGCACGCACAAGACGGGGCTTGTCGGCGGCGGCGATTCCGCGCACCAGGCGTGCTTTACATTCCACCATAACTATTATAACGGCTGTGACCAGCGTATGCCTCTCGGCAGACAGGCCAATATGCACACGTACAACAACTATTACAGCGGCTCGGGTCTTTACAGCATATCGTTGCGTGCGGGTGCGTATGCGTTCATTGAAAACTGTGTTTTCACAAGCGGCAAATCGAGTACTGTGCCCGTCGAGCTGAGAACGGGCAGCAACGGAACGCCTTCCTGCAAGATTATAAACTGCGAAATAGAGGGGAAAATTACTAATCCGTACGGCTCCGACCAGGTGTACGTCGGTGACGACAGAACGGTAACCGTTCAGGGCGACAATCTGTACGGTCAGAATTTCGAGCTTGACCCGGATTTCTATACCGTGACGGATATGCTTCCCGCAAGCGAGGTAAAAACGGTAATTCCCGGGGTTGCGGGTGTAATGAAGCGCAACTCGAATATCAAAATCGAGGGCGGCAGCGAAGAGGAGGAACCTCCCGTAATCGTTCCTCCCGAACCCTCGGACGGACAGAGCGTAAGCTTTACTTCCGACGACGAGGGTAAGGCGGTTGCGGTAGACGAAATTTTTGCGGACGGAGACCTGTTCACCGCGGGTTGGAATAAAACCAAAGCGGCGGTTACGAAGGGTATTTCCGCGGCGGTTGCGGACGACGGTTCTGAAAAATCGTTCGGATACGCGCTTTTAAGCAACGGCACGGGCGGCGGCGTTACGGTAACCGCGAAGTCGGCGGTAACGCTTACGGTCTATTACGGCGCAAGCGACAGTAAATTTACTACGGCTGACCAGGCTAAGTCTGGCAATCTCAGCTGGACAGTGGACGGCGTAACCCAAACAAGCGATAAAACAGAGAATAAGAGCAACAAAGTAGCATACAGCGAGGTTATAACGCTTGAAGCGGGACAGACGGCGGTATTTGAAATTTCGGCTAACAGGTTCGTTTTGTACGGACTTTACGCGGAGTAATAAAGTGCGCGCAGCAATGTGCGCACTTATTTTATAAAAAAATCTTAACTATGGTTATTTTTTAGTTGACAATTACGTTTTCAGTGAATATAATAATGCTGTAAAAGTTAAACACGGTTAATTTTTAAGGAGGAAGGTATGCCGATTGCCATTGCACCCAGAGGCGAAGAGCTTTTAATACGCAGAGTAGGCGCCGATGAAAAGGTAAAAAGACACCTGCGCGAGCTGGGTATTTTCGAGGGGAGCAAAATAACGCTTCTTTCTTCCGACGGCGGCAACGTCATCGTAATAGTCAAAGAAGGCAGACTTTGTCTTGACAGAGCTCTGGCGGGTAAAATATTGGTTGCTTAAAAAAACGGCTTTATGCCGTTTAAAAATTTGTTAATAAAATAAACCACGGTTAATTTATTGAGGTGTAAATGAAAAAATTATTAAGTGAATTCACGGTAGGTGAAAGCGGCAAAATCGTTGCCGTAACAGGGGAGGGGCGCATACGGCGCAGACTTTTCGATATGGGAGTAACCCCCGGCGCAGCGCTTACTATGCGCAAAAAAGCGCCGCTCGGCGACCCCATTGAAATTACTATACGCGGCTACGAGTTGACACTGAGGAAGTCGGAAGCCGCCTGTGTGGAGGTGGAGCTGTAATGAAAACTTTTGCTTTGGCGGGCAACCCCAACTGCGGAAAGACCACTCTTTTCAATGCGTTGACCGGTTCGACGGCGCACGTGGGTAACTGGCCCGGCGTCACGGTCGACAAGCGCGAGGGCGTGTACAAGGGCGGCGATAAAAACGTAAATATCGTCGATTTGCCCGGTATCTACTCGCTTTCGCCCTATACCCCCGAGGAGGTTATTTCGCGTAACTATATTCTCGACGAAAAGCCCGACGGTATTATAAATATCGTCGACGCGACAAATCTCGAGCGTAATTTGTATCTGACCACCCAGCTTCTTGAAATGGACGTTCCCGTCATAATCGCGCTGAATATGATGGACGAGGTAGACAAGGCGGGCGATAAGATAGACGCGAAAACGCTTGAGGACGCGCTGGGCGTTCCCGTCGTGCCTGTTTCCGCGCTGAAGGGCAAGGGCATAAAGCAGCTTATGGAAAAAGCGGCTGCAATGCCTGCGGAGCGCAAGGGCGCAACAGTTTTAAAGGGCGCGCTTAAATCGGAAATAGCGGCTGCGTGCGCCTACTACGAAAAGGAAGGGGTATCTTCGCCGCTGTTTCATGCGATAAAGCTTCTCGAAAACGACGAGATAGAGATTGAAAGAAAGGGTGCGAAAGAGGCGGTAGCAAACTTAAGCGCTGATCTGGAAGCGGAAATTGCCGACAGGCGTTACCAATACATATCGTCAAATCTCGCGTCCGCAAAGGTAAGCGCGGATAAGGCGACGCTGACAAGGTCGGATAAAATCGACAGGGTTCTCACTCATAGAATCTGGGCAATTCCCATATTTATAGTAGTGCTGTTCTTTGTTTTTCATCTTACCTTCTCGGAAAATCTGTTCTTTTTAAACGGCTTTACCGAGGGGCAAGGCTGGATGCCGACGCTGTTTGACGCTGTGGAGGACGGAGGATTGGGTCTTGAAGAAAACTTCGGCACTAAGCTATTGGCGTGTATTTACGACGGCACAGTGTTTTCACCGGGTGTAATTTTAACTAATTTACTGAACTTCGTACTCGACTACATAAGCGAAGGAGTGTCGGCGCTGATAGGCGTATGCGGCGGCGCGGCGTGGGTAGACAGTCTAGTTTGCGACGCGGTGCTCGGCGGTATATTTGCGGTGCTGGGCTTCCTTCCGCAGATACTGTTCCTTTTCCTTGGCTTCTCTATTATGGAGGACACGGGATATATGGCGCGTATCGCGTTCGTGCTTGACAGAATTTTCCGCCGTTTCGGACTTTCGGGCAGAGCATTTATGCCCATGATTATGGGCTTCGGCTGCTCGCTTCCCGCAATGATTAACACTCGTACGCTTGCGGACGAAAAGGAAAGGACGGCTACCATAAGGGTAATTCCTTTCTTCTCGTGCGGGGCAAAGCTTCCCATTCTTACTGCAATGGCGGGCGGCATACTCGAGGTGTTCGGGGTAGGCAACGTCGATTTAATCACTCTCGGTATGTACCTTGCCGGTATAGTTATAGCAATACTTGCCGTGCTTTTAATGCGCAACACGACTATGCGCGGCGAAACTCCTCCATTCATTATGGAGCTGCCCGCATACCACCTGCCAGCGTTCAAAAATCTTATGCTTCATCTCTGGGATAAGACCAGGCATTTCGTTAAAAAAGCGTTTACGATTATCTTTGCTTCGACGGTAATTATCTGGGTTTTGCAGTCGTTCTCGTGGAGCTGGCAGTTCCTTCTTCAGGACGCGCAGGAGCTTTTCGAGGCTGACCCCGTCAAGTGGGAATCGCTTGCGGAAATCGAAGGGCTTGTAAACGTGCAGACCGATAAATCAATTCTCGGAAGTCTCGGAATGTTTGTTCAGCCTCTATTTACACCGCTCGGCTTCGGCTCGCAGCTCGGTACGTCCTTCGGCTGGGTGTTCGCGGTAGCGGCTATAACGGGACTTGTTGCAAAGGAAAACGTAATTGCAACTTTCGGCGCGTTGGCGGCGGTAGTTGCGGGCGCATATATCGACTGGGAAGCCGACGAGGTTGCAACGGCTGTTGCAATGATAGAGGGCACCGGAATAACCATTCCCGCAATAATAGCTTTCATAATTTTCAATATG
This sequence comes from uncultured Eubacteriales bacterium, assembly GCA_949745625.1. Lineage (GTDB taxonomy): Bacteria > Bacillota > Clostridia > Christensenellales > Borkfalkiaceae > Coproplasma. The sequence goes on from CATJZR010000127.1 coordinate 4,526, forward strand.
ACAACTATTCCCTGCTTTGCTGCTTGCGCTACGGCAAAATCGGAGCTTGCCAAGGGCAAATTCAAGTGGACGCTTCTTTTCTGGGTGGTAACCAGTTATCTTGCTGCTGCGGCTATCTATACGGTAGGCAGCCGGTGGTGGACGCTGTTTATATGGCTTGCGGTCGCCGGCGCGGCGGTAACGCTTATCGTTTTGAGAAATACAGGTAAATTCGATATAACTAAAATTTTCAGGCGCAGGAAAAAAGGCAATAAAGAGTAATTTTTTGAGAGGTAAATTATGAACGGTTTCGATATAGCGGTGGTAGTGGTAATTTCCGTTGCTGTTGCGGCGGTTGTCGGCTGGCTGATTTACAAAAAAATAAAGGGCAAGGGCGGCTGCTGCGACTGCGGCTGTTCAGGCTGCACCGCATGCGACAAATGCAAAAACAAACGTGACGTTTAATCAAAGTATCTTAATTGCTTTGCCGTAGAGTTAAAATTTGTCAAATCAAACGAAATACGCCCGTCCGCCATTTGCGGACGGGCGTTATATATGGGCGGCAAAACTTGTGTAGCTGCAAAGTTACATTTTTTAATTATTTGCATTACCGCATTGATTTTTTTAAAATTTTATATTATTATATTAAAAAATAATTATTTATGATAGGTGGTAAAATGATTAAAAAAAAATTATTTATTGCATTTTCAGCATTGGCATTAAGTATATGCTTTATTGTTAATTTGATGTTGTTTACAACAAATGTTAATGCTAAAATATTTAAAGACCCAATAAGGTATCAAGGCGATAAAGGCGGCGGTGGAATTTTAGTGTACTTTGACACTCAGCACCAAAACGAAATTTCAAATTTTGCTTCCGTAAACGATGCTACGAAAAGCTTTTATAGTTATTCCCAAATTAACTGGAAAATAGATAAAAAACCGTCGGCGCATGAAAACTATAATAATATGGATTACGTTGTTTATATGGTAGACAAGCTTGACAAGCTTGCAATGGAATATACCGGAAACGACAGAAGAAAAGCAAACAACTGCGTATTCGGATATATCAGGGGAATAAGTACAAGTTATTGCGATGAGGGGGAAAATGGCGGGCACGTAGGTTATATCGATAGCATTGTCAATAAATGGACATCAACGGCGGGCAAAATAGATAAAGGGTTTGTTAATTTCGTTGCGTCTAACGAGAAAGTTGACGAAATAACTTTCCCCGAATTTTTTGCAAGCTTTGTGCAGGACAGTGACGATTATAACAGCTATTTATACGGAGCAGTAGATAGTAGTTTTTTAAATAAACGCTATAAAGTCCCCGCCCCTTATAGACGCTTTCAATATAATAAAGTTTTTTATCGACTGCGAAAAAAATTCAATTGCAAACGCTTTCCTCGGGTATTATAACAGTATTAACAAAAACAAAGCCACAAAAGGTAATAGATTTTATGAATTTATTTACACAGTAACGCTTGAGATTGAAAGAGGCAAACAAACATATCTTTTAAATAATTTCAGGTTGCAAGTGTGCAGCGGATTAAATATCGATTACGATAACGGAAATTATACTCATTATAATTATTATCCTTATACGGATGCTTTATATAAAGGCATGGATATACTTAATAAAGATGGGGAAGTACCTAACGCACAGGTCAGGGGCAAATGCGCAAAGCTTTTCTGCGATTATATAATCGCAATGAGCGGGAGATAAATATGAAACGGTATAACGGTAGGGTAGATAAATCGCTGTTGGTTACATTCAGCGTTATTATCGTACTTAGTATTTCATTAA
>CATJZR010000128.1 GCA_949745625.1 uncultured Eubacteriales bacterium
CTTGCGGGCACGGCGCGCTTTCTTGCTGGCAGAATAGCCGAGAAATACGGCGTCAAAACGAGGGCGATAGAACTGTCCTCACTGCAAAGATGCGCCGCTCACATACAGGCGAGAATAGACGTAACCGAGGCGTTCAACTGCGGAGGAGCTGCCGTCAAAGCCGCGTTCGAGGGTAAGACGGGGCTTGTCATAACGCTTAAACGCGTTTCTGACGACCCGTATATGTGCGTTGCCGAGTCGGCAGACGTTCACAAAATAGCAAACGTGGAAAAAAAGGTGCCGCCCGAATGGATAACAGAGGACGGTACATACGTCAGGCAGGAGCTTGTCCATTACATAATGCCGCTCATACAGGCAGAGATTACCCCGCTTTGGGTAAACGGGCTGCCCAGACATGTGCGGCTTAATGAAACGCCTTTAAAAAGATAACGCCGGCCGTCCCCGAAAGGGGGCGGTTACTTCTTGTTTTTAACGCGGTTTGCAATCGCTTCGTGTCTTTCTAACACGTTTGCCATTGCGTTGTACTCGGGCGCGCGCTGCGGCGCGGGTTCGGGCGGCGCGGTATTCTCTGCGGGCGCGGGTTCCGGCGCGGGCGGGGAAATTCCCTGTAACGCCTTTATTAAATTTAAAAGAGCGAATTTTTCCGTAATATTATCCTCCATAAATCAAATTTTCGTCAAAATCGCGTCGAAATTTATTGCCTAATATTTACGTTTGGTGTATAATTAACAAAGCCTATAAATTATTTTATGATTTATACCTCGTCGGAGTTTAAATATGCGTAAATTTTTTAAGAAAATTATATGTGTCGGTGCAGCTGCGGTTATGACCGCAAGCTTATTTGCGGTTTCCGCGTGCGGGGGCGTCTACAAGGGCGCCGCGCTGGAAGGCGATATTTCGGGCGCCGTTTCGTCAAACGGCGGTTTTGCCGTTGAAAAGGGTAACTACGTTTACTATATAAACGGTAAGCAGACCAACACTGCGGACAATACCTTCGGGAAGGTCGCCACGGGCGCGATTATGCGTATATCCAAAGCCGACCTCGCCGCAAGAAATTACGCTAATACGCAGACGGTAGTTCCGGAAATAGCACATTCTGGCAATACAAACGGCGGACTTTTCGTTTACGGCGATTACGTTTACTACACTACGCCGTCCTCGGAAAAGAACAGCGACGGTGAAATTCTCAATTCGAATATTCTGTTCAAGCGCGCAAAGCTTGACGGAACGGAGGGAATGAGAGATTATTTTGCGCAGTATACCAGCAACGCCATAGAATACCGCTACGTTTTGGGCGACGACGGCGTGGTGTATCTGCTTTACGTTGCTACGAGCGAAAGTCTTTACGGTACCGCTTACACCAATCTGCACTCTGTCAATACCGAAACGGGTACGGATACTCTGCTCGCTTATAACGTGGACAGCGTAATGTTCGACAGTAAAGACGTTACTAATCCCCGCGTTTACTATACTATGAAGGTCAAGGATTTTGTTCTTGACAAGTCGTTCGGTAACTACAATCAGGTTTATACCGTGACCGCTGACGCGACCGAGCCCAACGAATACGATTTTTCGGGCGTAAAGGATTACGACGCGGAAGAGGACCCGCTCTATGTCAACTGCGGCACGTTGGTGCTTGACGGTATAGGCATGGTGGACGGCAATCTCAACGTAACGCAGTTCAATGCCAAGGAGCTTGAAACCGAAAAGCTTTACCGCAGCCCTTACACCTATACGCTTTCCAATTACGAACATGGCACGCTGTTCTACACGCGCGTAAGCACAAACAACAAAACGGCTATGCTGTTTGCCGTGGACGAGGACGAGGTGTTTTTGAAAGCGGGACATAAGCCTGCCGTAGGTAATCCCGAAAGCAATTTGCTTGTAGACGGTTCTAACGCGGCAAACTTCACCTATATATTTACCGGCGATACGCTCAGCGGCGCGTTCGTTGCAAGCGATAACGGACTTATTAAGGCGGGTATCGAAGGCGGCAAGCTGCTTACCGACGTGGATAATGACAATACTTTCTATCTTTCGACGGGCGGCAAGCCTACTATACTTTTCACCGAAAAGCACGGTGACAATAACTATGTTTACTATTCCGAGTCGAACAGCGGTGCAAACGGCTACGTTATAAAGCGCCTCTGCTACGACGGCAGCTATACCGATTACAACAAGCTTCCCGTCGGCGACGACGTAAACAAATACACGCCTGTTCGCGTGCTCGATTTGGACTGTTCGAGCGATTGGTACAAGCCCGAGATGTTCGACGGTCAGATACTGTTCTCTTCGCAGACCAAGAACATGACCGAGTACAGCAGCGGTACGGCGGATTACAGTCATATAATGGTTTGCGACGTGCGCAAGGACGGCGCGGTTATGACAAACCCGCAGCTTGACGAGCTTAACGAGCAGTACGAAAAGATTGCCGAAAAAATCGACGACGTAGACGAAACCACCTACGAAAATCTTAAAAACGCTTACCGTTATGCGCATTATACCGGCGACGCGGACTATATCGATAAACTCATTAAGGCTTACGTAGAGATTAATGACGAGGATGAAGAAAAATTCTGGTCGAAGGAAACCGTAGCAAAGTTCAAGGATTTTGTTAGCGCGGAGGGCGACTGGGCGGACTTTGCCGACACCGTCAAGGTAAACGGTGTTGACGTTGCGGCAAACAGACTCGACTATTACTATACGCTTCTCGGCACTATGACAGAGACCGATGCAGAGACTTACGACAAATATTTAAAGGATACCTACCTTCAAGCTTGGCCCGAAACCGATGAAAGCTGGTTTGAAAGCCTTTCGACGGGCGCTAAGGTCGGTTTCTTAATCGGAGTAATCGGCGGTTCGCTTCTCGTAATCGCGGCAGGTACGGTTGTTGCGCTGGTAATAATCAGAAAGCGCAAATCGAAGCTTCCTACTTACACTAAAAAGCGCATCAAGGTCGATACGACCGACGACAAGAGCGTCGACGTATATTCGACAGACGACGAAACCAACGAATAAAATAAAAATACGCAACCCCTTCGTGCATAAGCGCGAGGGGGTTGCTCATATTAAATTTTGCCCGACGCCCGTAACGGCGAAACAAGCCGCAAAAAAATTAAATTAATTGTAAAAAACAGTTTACAAATACGGTAAATATTAATATAATGATACAGCGAAACAAAGCTGATATCATTTCGGAGATTTAATATGGTAAGATACGTAAAATGTCCGCGCTGCGAACTCAATTATATCGACGAGGAAAAGCAGGAATACTGCGACGTGTGCCTGGCGGAAATGCACGGAGACAGATTGCAGTTTGCCGACCTTGACGAGGAGGATTTGGAGGCAATCGACGCGGAACTCGAAACCGAGCTCTGTTCTGTCTGCGGAGTAAATCCCGTACGCTACGGTGAAAAGGTTTGCGAAAGCTGTAAGCAGGAAAGCTCTGAGTACGAAGAAGACGAGGAAATCGATATTGAAAAGGACGAGGAGTGGAAGAACTACCTTGACGAGGACGACGGCGACCTTACTGTTGATACCGAAACTCTCGATGAAGAGCTTGACGGCGAATTCGATTCCGAGGAAAGCGAAGATATCTACGACGAGGACGACTTTTTCGAGGAGGACCTCGAACCTCTTGCCGATTATGACGAGGACGAAGATGACCTCGACGACGATGATGACGAGGATGAGGACGACGATTTTTAATCTGACAAATGCGCCCGCCGAAACGGCGGGCGCATAATTTTTGTCCGAAATGGCAAAAATATCCTTATGATTAAAGTTAACACAACCATAAACGCAATCAAGGAAACGATAAACGCACTCAACCAAAAGCCCGTTACCGTCAAGCTCAACCTTGGCAGAAACAAGTACGTTACCTTTCCCGCTACGCTTAACGGCATTTATCCCTCGCTTTTCACCGTCAGTCCCGACGATAAAAGCTTCCTCGGTAAAACAGCGTATTCATATTCCGAGATACTCTGCGGCAGGGTCAAAATAGCCGTGAGGGATAAGGACGCGTAAGGCGTTGTCGCGGTTTTTAGCCGCATAAGTTTTCTTTACCGAAATAAATTTTTTGGCATATCCCGCGCTGGTAAAACATATTATAGCCTTGTATACAGGAGGTTTATATGTCTTTATCAACGCAGAGCGCGGCGGGAGCGTATTCAAGGCGCGTTGCCGTAATCAAATCACAGTCAATCGTGGAAATACGCTTTTCGGGTCGGGAAGCGGGTGAAATAATAGCGGTTTATCCTCAGGTCTGTCTGTCCTCGTGTGAGGTGGGCTCTGGCAGGGTCACGTACGGAGGCAGGCTTATATGCACGCTGGTTTACGTTGACGAGGACGGCAAGCTTTGCCGCGTGCAGAAGGGTGCGGAATTTTCCCACTATGCCGACGACGATAACCTTGCGCCCGCTAATACCGCGCTTTGCGCGCTTTCGTGTGAGAGAACGCAGGTCAAGCGCGACGGCTCTTCCTACGTTGTTGCGGCGGTAATCGGCGCGGAAATTTCCGTATATGCAACCTCCGAGCGCAGTATTTTAACCTCGGCGGAGGGCGCGGTAACTCTTACCGAAACCAAAAAGCTTTTTTCCGCCGTCACCTTCACCGGCGAAAGCGAGGTCGAGGATGACTTCGATTGCAACGCCGAGGACGTGTTGGTTCCCGCTGCCGAGGTGCTCGTCACCGACTGCAACGTGCGTGCGGGCATGGCGGAAATTAACGGCGAAATATATCTTTCTATGCTTGCAATGCGCGACGGTAAACCTGTTTGCTTTGACAGAATTATACCTTTTAAATCGGAAATTGCGTGCGAGGATGCGTTGCTTGCCCGCAAGGCGGTATGCCGTGCAGAGATAAAGGAAATCAGCGTAGAGGCGCGCGTGGACGAAGAAAAGGGCAAGTGCGGCGTAGACGCGGTAATTCAGCTTTCTTTTGCGGGCAGATACTACGATGAGGAGGAAACGCAGCTTATACTCGACGCGTTTTCAATCGAAAACGAGCTTAAACTCGCTTACGCAGAGGAAACCGTCAGTCCCTGCACCGAGATAAAGGTATTTTCGGAGCGCGTAAGCGGGCTTTGCGCAACGAAAGCCAAGCTCGATTTTACCTGCGCAATGCTGGCTGCGGCGCTGCCCAAAGCGGAATTCGTTCGCACGGAAAAGGGAGTAGAGGGCAGCATTTCCTCAACTTTACTGTACGAGCAGAACGGTGAAATTCGCTCTACCGAAATAAATCTGCCCTTCGCTGTCGACCTTATCGGACTTAATAACTGCGGCGAAGAAATAAGCGTTGCCGTCTGCGGCGTGAATATCCGTCAGCGTTCCGAGGGCGAGTGTGAGGCGGAAGCGGTCGTCAAAATCGCCGTCGCCGACAGCGAGGACTGCTCGGTCAGATACGTTTGCGAAATTACAGAGGCGGAAAAGCTTAAAGCAAACGACTGCGCTATAAGCGTCTATATACCCGCCGCAGGCGACGATTTGTGGAGCACCGCAAAGAGCCTCAGGCAGAGCCCCGATATGATTAAGGAAACAAACCCCTCTCTTTCTTTCCCTCTTACGGGCAGCGAAAGAATAGTGGTATTCAGGGGCAAGACCGAATAATAAAAACAGAAAAAGGCAGTACATAAGGTGCTGCCTTTTCCGTTACTTTTACACGAATAATCTTCGGCGGTTTTTTTTGTTTGTATTTTTTATTGCGTTGTGTTATAATACGGCTATGAGCTGCGTGCGGGTAAAGGCTTACGCCAAAATAAATTTAACGCTTTATGTTTGCGGTACGGCGGACGGGAATCATAAGCTTGACAGTTTGGTCGCATCAGTCGGTCTGTGCGATACCGTTATCGTAAGAAAACGGCGCGACGGGCGCGTTACGGTTAAAATGCACGGCGCGGAAATTCACGGTGAAAATAACGCAGTTAAAGCTGCGGAGCTGTTTATAAAAGAGTTTTCAACCTGCGGTGCGGACATCGAAATTATTAAGCGCATACCTATGGGGGCGGGTCTCGGCGGTTCGTCTGCGGATGCCGCCGGCGTGCTAAATGCACTCGCTCGGCTTTACCGCGTCAAGGATAACGAAAGGCTTGCAAAGCTCGCCGACGCAACCGGCAGCGACACGCGCTATATGCTCGGCGGCGGTTGGGCGCGGCTGTTCGGTCGCGGTGATACCGTAAAGCGGGTAAGCGGCAAGCTGAGGGTGTGGCTTTTATTGCTCGTACCCGAGGAAAAGGTAAGCACGCCGCAGTGTTTTGCGGCGTTCGATAAAAACGGTGCAGTTGGCGGAAACAGCGACGAAGCCGAAAGGGCGGTGAACCGCGGCGACGTATACGCGCTTGCGGCAAGCCTGAACAATGCGCTTATGCCCGCCGCTGCCGGTCTTTCAAGCGGGGTTTCTGATTGCGCCGGTGCGCTTAAAGGGCTTGAACCGCTTGCAGTAAACATGACGGGCTCGGGCAGCGGAGTTTACGCGCTGTTCGCGTCACGGCGGCTTTGCGTACGCGCAAAGCGCAGCTATCGCGGAACGGCTCGGGCTTATATATTAAAAACGAGGTGAATTATGGCAGAAGAGCGTCTAATTGACGACGACAAGGACAGAAAATACCGTATCCGTAAAAACGAGAACGGAGAGGAAGAGCTGGTCGTAATCGACGACGTTGAGGAAGAGGAGGATTTTCCCGTCTACGGCGTCGTTACCGACGAGGACGAACAGCTTTCCGAAGAGGAGCTTGCCTTAAAGCATGCAGAACGCAGGCAGAATATGCAGCGCAAGGCAGAGGAATTAAAGGCTTCCGCAATCGAAAAGCTTGCCGCAGGCGACTTCGAAGGCGCGCAGTACGCGCTCAGTCAGGCAGCGGAGCTGACTGAGTACGACGGCGAGCTGTATTATCTGCAATTAAAAGCGTATTCGCGCAATATGAGCAATTTTCTGGATTTGCAGAAGTGTGTAGACGCCGCCTGCGGCGTGCTTGAGTATACTGGCGAGGAACAGAAGGAAGAGCTCAATTTTGCGTCTGGTCCGCTTAAAGAGCGTATTTCCGAATTCGAGGCAAAGTGTGCCGAGCTGTCCGAACAAAACGAGGCGGGCAAGGCTGAGCGGCGGGCGCCGTTCGCCGCGAAAAGAAAGCGCGCGCTTACGTTTTTTGCGGGGGCGGCGGTTCCTTTTGTCGCGCTTTTCGTGCTTGCAATCGTATTTGCGTCTATGATGTTTGCGGATAAGGACGGTCTGTTCATAATTCTGACTATTGCTTTTACCGTAGCGGCGGTAATTTCGCTGTTTGTAGCGCTATTCGCGTTTACGCGCTTCCACGACGCAAACCGCAAGGTCAAGCTTAACGAAAACGACGCTTCCACAAAGGTCGGCAGAGAGCTTATCTCGTGCCGCGAAGAGCTTGAAAATCTTAAAAAAATTTATTCGTCTTTCAGCAATGATATATCTCGATAACGCTTCGACAACCCCGCTTGACCGCGGGGTTTTGGAAAAAATGATGCCGTATCTCACGGCAAGCTTTGCGAATCCCGACTCGCAGCACGGCGCGGGCAGGGAAGCGGCGCTCGCGGTTTTAGACGCGCGCGATACGCTTTGCAAAATTATCGGCTGCAAATCTGAAAATCTGTTTTTCGTTTCGGGTGGAACCGAGGCGGGCAACTGGGCGGTAAAGGGCGCGGTTGCCGCGCAGTCGGACGGGGGCAGACACATTGTTGTTTCCGCAATCGAGCACCCCGCGCTGATAGAAAGCGCGCTTGATTTGCGCAAATTCGGCTATGAGGTAACTTTCGTAAATCCCGACGCGGACGGCGTAATTCAGCCGTCGGCGGTTGCGGAAGCCCTGCGCGGCGATACGGCAATATGCGCGGTAATGCACGCAAATAACGAAACGGGCGTAATTCAGCCCGTAGAAGAAATCGGCGCATTATGCAAAAAAGCGGGTGTATTCTATTACTGCGACTGCGTGCAGACAGCGGGTGTGCTGCCCTTTCCTATCGGGCACTGCGACGCGCTGGGCATGTCTGCGCATAAGTTTTACGGTCCCAAGGGCGTCGGCGCTATATATATTTCACCGACGGCAAAAATAAGCCGCCTTATTTCGGGCGGCAAGCAAGAGCGCGGACTGCGCGCCGGCACTACGTTCGTTGCCGGAGCGGTCGGCTGCGCGGCGGCGCTGGAAGGCGCGGTAAAATCTGCGGCGGAAAACAACGCCGCGGTTTCGGCTATGCGTTCTTCATTCGAAGAAAGGGTACTTCGTGAAATAGACGGAGTGAGCGTCAACGGCGGCGGCGTGCGCTTGCCCGCACATTCCAACCTTTCGTTCGACGGCTGTAACGGCGAGAATATCCTTTTCCTTCTCGATATGAAGGGCATTGCGGTTTCTACCGGTTCGGCATGCTCGGCGGGAGCGGTGAAGGAATCGCATGTGTTGAAGGCTATGGGGCTTGATGACTCGCGCGTAAGGTCGGCGGTACGGTTTACATTCGGAAAATACAACACCTTGAAAGAGGTCGACGAGGTCGTTGCGGTGTTGAAGTCTGCGGTTGCCCAAATACGCCGTTGTTAAAAAGTTTCAAATTTTGTGACGTAAAATATTATTGCGAAATTATAAAAATTTTTTTTCAAATAATTTACTTTTGTATTTTAAGCCGTTATAATAATACATGTAAACAAGGTTAACGCCTTGCTTGAAACAGCTCATCATTTTCCCCCTTATCATTGAGGCGGCGCGAACTCAGGTTCGCGCCGCCTCTACATTATTTTGCATATCAGACAGGCAAGGATTGTCGAAACAAGCGTGGCTGCAAGTACGCAGACGATAGGAAGCGCAAGTTTTTTTACTTTAAGCCCAGCGAAGTATACCGCGGAAATATAGAACACCGTTTCGGACGAGCCGAAGCACACGCACGCGCACCGCGCCACGTAGCTGTCCGCGCCGTAGGCTTCGATAATTCGGCTGAGGTACGCAAGCGAGCCGCTGCCAGAAAACGGCTTTATAAGCACTAACTTAGTCAGCTCTTCGGGTATTCCCAAAAATCCGAACACTGGCGAAAGCCACCTGGTCAAAAGGTCGGAAAGCCCCGACCTTTCAAATAGTTCGCACATCATGAACACGGCAGCAAGACAGGGAAGAAGCGAAACGGTAAATTTAAACGCCTCGGTTATGCCGTCGGTAAAGCTTTCGTAAATGTTAACCTTTTTTATCGCCGAAAACGTAAATACGGCGATAAAAATTACCGGTACTATCAGCGCCATAGCTTATTCCCCGCAATAAACAACCCCGCGGCAAGCAGTGTAGAAACCGCGGTGCATATAAGGGATGGCAGAAATATATCGGCTGCAGAAACGCTTCCAGCGCCTGCGCGCATGGCGATAACCGTCGTAGGAAGTATCTGAACGGACGTTGCGTTTATCACGAACAGCAGTTTTTGCGCGTAGGAATTACTCTCCTTTTCAAGTTCGCCTATGGCTTTCACGGCGTAGGGCGTTGCCGCCCCGCCCAGTCCGAGAAGGTTGCACGATATATTCATGGCAAGACTCTCGGTCGCTGCCTCGCTGTCCGTTCTGAAAATTTTTTTTGCGGCGGGGCGCAACGCGCGCGCCGCGCCGCGAGATATTCCGGACCGCTCGCAAAGCTTTGAAAGTCCCATCCATACGGCGTATATGGTAAACAGCGTCAGCGCGGTTTTTACGGCGCTTTCGCCGCCCTGCATAAGCGCGGGTAGAAAGTCCTGCGGGGCGCATATCGCAAGCGCTACCATAGAAGAGATAAAAACGGCGGTAAAAATCACGTTCATATAATATTTTACTTTTCGCAAACGAAAGCAATGACAATTTATTTTACTTTGCATTTTTAATTTGGTATAATAAGACTATGAAAGAAAAGTTTTACATTACGACGGCAATAACTTACGCTTCGGGCAAGCCCCATATCGGCAATACCTACGAGGCGATTTTTACCGACGCGATTGCGCGCTTTAAGCGCATGCAGGGCGAGGACGTGTTCTTTATGACGGGCACGGACGAGCACGGACTTAAGGTCGAGCAGAAGGCGGCGGAGGCGGGACTTTCACCCAAGGAATTCGTAGACGGCGCGGCAGACGTCATAAAGGGAATTTGGGACAAAATGAACGTGTCGTACGATAAATTCATACGTACGACCGACCCCGAGCATATTGCCTGCGTTCAGAAAATATTTAAGAGATTTTACGATAAAGGCGATATTTACAAGTCGTCTTACGAGGGAATGTACTGCACACCGTGCGAAAGTTTCTGGACGGAGAGCCAGCTTGTAAACGGCAAATGTCCCGACTGCGGGCGCGAGGTGAAGCCCGCCAAGGAAGATGCGTACTTTTTCAGAATGAGCAAGTACGCGGAAAAGCTTGTTTTGCACATCATTTCCCACCCGAAGTTTATATGCCCCGTATCACGCAAGAACGAAATGATGAATAACTTTCTTCTTGCTGGCGAGTGCGTCGGTAAAACCGACCTCGAGCTTTTTAAGGCAATGGGCAATGGTACGCTTAAATCCAAATTGCAGGATTTGTGCGTTTCGCGTTCCACTTTTAAGTGGGGTATACCCGTAGATTTTGACGAGGGTCACGTCGTTTACGTATGGCTTGACGCGCTAGTAAACTACATTTCGGGCATAGGATACTACCCCGGACGTCCGATGGCGGAGTTTAAGAAATTCTGGCCTGCCGACGTACAGGTGCTTGGAAAGGACGTGCTGCGTTTCCATATAATATACTGGCCCATATTCTTAATGGCACTTGGTTTGAAGCCGCCCGAATGTGTATACGGACACGCGTGGTTGCTTCAAGGAAGCGACAAAATGTCTAAGTCAAAGGGCAACGTAATTTACGCGGACGAGCTTGCCGATAAGGTCGGCGTGGATGCGGTAAGATATTTCGTACTGCGCGAAATGCCATACGCCGACGACGGCAACATTACGCACGAGCTCGTTTGCGAGCGGTATAATTCCGACCTTGCCAACGTGCTTGGCAACCTAGTTAAGCGCACCGTTTCGATGACAAACCAGTACCTTGGCGGCGTTGCTGCAAAGACGGGAGTTCGGGAAGAGCCCGACGGAGATTTCGAGGCGGTTATACGCCGGACCTATGCAAGCGTTGCGGCAAAAATGAACGAGTTGAAGGTTGCGGAAGCGCTCGACGCGTTGTGGTCGCTGTTCAGGCGTGCGAATAAGTATATCGACGAAACGACACCGTGGCTGCTTGCAAAGGACGTAAGCAAGCGGGGCAGGCTTTCCGAGGTGCTGTACAATCTTTTGTACGCACTTGATACTGGTGCAAATATTTTAAGTGCGTTTATGCCTGATACCGCAAAGAGTATTCTCGGTGAAATAGGCGCGTCTGTGCGCAAGGCAAATGATGCCGACCCCGTTGCGTCGTATACGGTTACGGCAACGCCCGCTACGCTGTTCGGTAGAATAAAGTACGAGGATATATGCGGCGAAGCGTGAGCTATATAGACGTGCACTGCCACCTGAACGGCGAGGACTACGGACCCGTCGACGTGCTTATCGCGGACATTCAGGCGGCGGGCATTAAAAAGATAATTTCCGTCGGCTTCGATTTGCCATCGTCTGAGTATTGCGCGAAGCTTTCGGAAATCTACCCGTGCGTATATTTTACGGCGGGCTTTCACCCCACGGAGCTCGGTGCCTACCGCGACGGCGATTTGGCAAAAATCGAAGAGCTTACCCATAAAGCCAAGTGTGTTGCAATCGGAGAAATCGGACTGGACTATCATTACCCTGACACAGACCGGGCAAAGCAACTGCGCGTTTTTACGGCGCAGTTAGAGCTTGCAAAAAGACTGGGTATGCCCGTGCAGATACACTCGCGCGACAGCGCGGAAGATTTGCTTTGCGTTCTCAAAGAGCACGCGCGCGGGCTTAAAATTATGCTGCATTGCTATTCACATTCCGTGGAAACAGCAAAGGAGCTTGAAGAGCTTGGCGCATATTTCTCGTTTGGCGGTACCAGCACGTACTCGGGCAGCAAAAAGGCGCGCGCAACTATTGCAGCGCTTCCGCTCGGCAGAATTATGACCGAAACCGACAGTCCCTACCTGCCGCCGAGGTCTATGGCGGGCGTATTCCCCAACACTCCGAAAAGCATACCCGAAATTTTGGCAAACACAGCCCAAATAAAGGGAATAAGCGTGGAAGATGCAGCTGCTTCGGTGTGGGATACGGCGCATACATTTTTCGAGAAGTTAAAAAATCGATAAAAATATACTGATTTTGCTTGACAAAATTAATTTAACATGCTATCATAATATTACAATCAAAGAGGGAGTAATTTGCGTCAGTCGCAGTAAAGCGACAAAACGTAGCTTACCGTCAGTACAGCGGTTCGCCGCTCGGGAAGTTTTAAAAAATGAGACTCGTAGCTATGCCTTACGGTATGGGTACGGGTTTTTTGCTTTCTTATAGATTGAATAAATTTTTTAGAGGTATTTTTATGATTTATGCTTTCCTTACTGCAATTTGCTGCATCGCTTTAATGGGAGCGGGCGCAGCAATGGCAACCTACGGTTATTTCCGTAAAAGACGCGGCGGCAAAAGGGTTATCCCCCTCGCAATTCCTGCGGCAATGTTCGCTGTCGGGCTTGTGCTGGTTATTCTCATTCCCGGCTCATTCCACACCGTCGACGCAGGCACGGTCGCCGTTGTCAAAAAAATGGGTGTAATTTCCGATGTCGAAACGCCGGGCACCTACTTTGATTTCTGGCTGACGCACAAGTACGAAAAGTACGACAGCAAGGTTCAGCAGGTTGAAATTAATATGGATGCCTATACGTCCGACGCACAGTCCATGGATATTTCCATGGTAGTTCAGTTCCAGATAAGGCAGGATAAGGTTGAGGATATTGCTCTTAACTACGGCGGTCTCGAAGCGCTTACCAACAGAATACAGAGCGTCGCTATCGAGCGTACCAAGGCTACCCTTTCCCAGTATCAGGCGGAAAAGCTTATCGAGGAAAGAAACGCAATTTCGCCCAAGGTCGAGGAAGTTATTTCCGAGGCGATAGGCGACAAATACTACGTAAATTTCAACAGCGCGGTGCTTACCGACATTACGTTCTCTGACGCGTTCGAGCAGGCTGTCGAGGCTAAAATGATGGCTCAGCAGGAAAAGCTTCAAGCGCAGTACGAAAATGAAAAGAAGAAGGAAGAGGCGGAGGCTGCGCTATACGTTGCAGAGCAGGAGGCTAAGGCTCTGCTTGCCAAAGCTCAGGCGGAGGCGGATGCGCAGGTCGCAGCTTCGGAAGCGGCTGCCCGCTCGATTATGCTAAAAAGCGTCGAGGTGGCGCGTATGCTCGGTTATACCGTTACCGAAAGCGGCACCGAGGAAATCGTCTACACTATAGTTTTCGACGAAACGCACAGCGGTGCGGACATTGCCGAATATATGAAATACATAGAGTATATGTCTAAATGGGACGGCAAGCTTCCGCAGGTCGTCGCGGGCGAAAACGGATTTATGATAACCGTGCCTATGCAATAAAAGTCGGACCCCCGCGCTGAAAAGCGCGGGGGTCTTTCTCGTAAAGTGAGGTAAACGCGTTAATTTCGTTTACAATAATATTATTTGTTGTTATAATAGCAATATACGGACTAAAAAATGGAAAACGATATTAAAACGGTGCTTGCCGAATGCGGCTTCGGCTTTAAAAAGCAATTCGGTCAAAATTTCATAACCGACAAAAATTTGCTTTCGTCGATAGTAGCGCAATCGGGTGCCGGGGCGGACGATACCGTCGTGGAAATAGGCTGCGGCGCCGGCACTCTTACACGTGCGATAGCCGAGAGAGTGAAAAAAGTAATAGCTTTCGACGTGGACAGGACCCTTCAACCCGTGCTTGCGCGCACGCTTGCTGGGCTTGACAATGCCGAGGTGATTTTCAAGGACTTTTTGAAGGTAGACCTTGCCGAGTTCGAGGGGCGAACGGGCGAATACAGGGTAATTGCCAATCTGCCCTATTACATCACTTCCCCGCTGATAATGAAGATAGTAGAGGAAGGGAAAAAGTGCCTGTCGCTGACAGTAATGGTACAGGAAGAGGTTGCCGAGCGGCTATGCGCAATGGCGGGCACGCCCGAGTACGGCGCGATAACCGCTATGATTGCACCGCGTGCGGACTGTAAAATAATAAAGCGCGTGCCGCGAACTATGTTCTATCCCCGCCCCAACGTGGACAGCGCAGTCGTTCAGATGAGTTTTAAACCAAACGTAGTGCTGCCCGCGGCGTATAAAAAGACGGTGCACGCTGCCTTTTCCTCGCGCAGGAAAACTCTTGAAAACAATCTTGTAAACTGCTTTAAACTGACCCGTGCAGAGGCGCAGAGAATTTTAACCGAGTGCGGTATAGATTTGAAAGCCCGCGGAGAAACGCTTGACTGCGCTGAGTTTATAGCGTTAGCCGAGCTGCTTTAACGGTTTAAATTTAACATTATATGCAATTTTAAAAAATAGTGTTCTATCCTTTTTTTCGACGGCATACATTAAGGTGTAAACTCAAAAAATCGGAGGACATTATGAACGAGCAGTTAGACTATGCAGAAATGCTTGAAATTCCCGTCAACACCGTTAACGTAACGAAAAAGAAGAGTATTTTCAAGCGCAGCAAACAAAAGGCGCAGCCGCAGGACGACATTAAGGAACGCGTGGTTGAAAGCGTGAACGAGCGTATGGGCGCGTACGTAATTTCGGAGGACGTTTCCGACCCTCCCAAGCCGGAAAAGGTAAAGACGGTAGGTAAACGCGACAAAAAGAGCGTTATACTCTGGACGGAGGCTGCGCTTGTCGGAATAATTGCTATAGGTATTTTCATAACCAACATTTTAATGCCGTCGACGGTAATAAACACCTTTTTAAGCTCGTTTTCCGAGCCGACTAAGGAAGAACCCGTCTATTCTCAAATTGCCCTGTCTCCGATAGTCAACGACTTTTCCGACGCTGAGGTAAGCCTCAACGAGGGCGTGCTCAGCTTTACGGCGGAAGGCGGCGTATATCCCGTATGCGACGGTACCGTTTCCAAGGTTACCGAGGTTAACGGCACCTATACCATGGAAATTGCGCATACGTCGACGTTTACCAGCGTAATCACGGGTCTCGACGACGCGTATTCCGCAGTCGGCACGAAGGTGGCGGATAACATTCCCGTAGGTTACAGCAAAGGCGAGGCGGAAGTGCGCGTTACTCTGTACGATAACGGCGTTGCGTTAAACTGCATCAAGCTGAACGGCGAAGTCCCCGTTTGGACGGTGTAGTGAAAATAACCCTTCACCCGCTGTTTATAGCGCTCGGTTTGGTAACCGCCCTGTTCGGCGGACTGCCGATATATATAATCTACGCATTGACCGCGCTCCTTCACGAGTGCGGTCATATATTTTGCGCCGCGCGTATGGGCTTTAAGTGCGAAAAAATAAGTCTTATGCCCTACGGCGCCGCGGCAATCTGCGATACCGACGGAATACGCGCCCGCGACGAGGTAAGGCTTGCGCTTGCGGGGCCTGCAGTAAACGCGTTTATGTGCGTGCTATGCGCGGGGCTATGGTGGTTTTATCCCGTAACTTACGGCTATACCGATACGGTGTTCAACGCAAACGCGGTAATGCTTGCCATTAATCTTTTACCTGCATATCCGCTTGACGGCGGGCGCGCGTTTTCGGGGCTTTTAAGTCAGTTTATGCTTAAAAAGCGCGTGGGGCTTATTCTGCGCGGAATGAGTATCGCGGTGTCGGCAGCGCTCGTGCTCGTATTCTTTCTCGCGTATAAAAATGCGTCGCTTCTCATATTCGCGGCGTTTCTGTCGGCTTCCGCGTTCGGCAAGGACGTCGCCCTGCTGCGCACGGGTTTCCGCCCCAAAAAGATAAAGCGCGGCAGAGAAATGCGGCATATCATGCTCAACGACAGCTCGACGTTCAAAGACGCGCTTAGGTATATCGACGATTCGAAGTACTGCGTGTTTCAGTTTTATTCGGACGGTATGCTTGACGAGATAACAGAGGAAGAGCTTTTCGAAATGCTGGAAACGCGCAGCATTTACGACAGAGTTTCCGAAAATTAAACCCCGACCGTATCGGTCGGGGTTATTTGTCGAGAAAGCTTCCTCCGAAAATTTCGGGGTCGATATTGCCGTCCAGCACGCATTCGACGGCGGTTATTCCGAGAGCCACGGCTTTGTCTACCTCGCCCGAAAGCATTGCAAAGTCGTACCTGCATTTGTAGTCCTGGCGTTTGGTTCCGTAGCTATACTTCGTCCAGGTAAAGTGGCGCTTTAAGCACCTTTCCACGCCCGAAATAGTGATAAGCGGTTCTACGTGCTTCATGCTGTCGTATACGGGACCCGTGCACGCCATCACGCTTTCCTTGGGAAGGATACGCCTGCGCATCTTGTATTTGCGGCTGATGTAAAGCCCTAAATCGCTTTCGAAGCTGTTGTGCGCAAGGGGCGAGCGTCTGCCTCGCTCGTATTCGTAAACGTGGGGATGAAGGGTGGTATCGAGAGCGTAATGCGTGGCGTATCCCGCGGCGTAACTTTCGTTGCCCTTTATAAGCTGTTCGAATAAGTATACCGCGTTTTTGCGGTGCAGCTCGCGCCCGAGGTTGTCGCGCGGTCTTAACCTGTACGCGAAAAATATATCCCCGCCCTGAGCCCCTACGAGATAGAGTGTCTTATCAAGCCGTTTTCTGTAATTGGGATTAAGTTGTTCGTAAATCACGTCGGCGGCAATGCCGTGCGAAAAATAATCAGGCACGTTATAAGTTTAACCGTTTTCCGTAAAAAAGATACTGTTGAATGTAACCGGAATGTTCCCCGAACGTGTCGGTCAGGTACCCGGCAATTTTCGTTCTGTCTTTAAGCGTGCCCTTAAAGTCTTCGAAATACACTTTTTCAATCCAGGTATCTACGGGGAAGCTGTCCGTCTTGCGGAAGCCGAAAAACGCAACGCAGTCCGCAACCTTGGGCCCTATGCCTTTGTATGTCAAAAGCGCCTTTTTAAGCTGCGCCGTGGGCAGCGCGTCAAGCCCGTCTATGCCCTCGGTAAAAATCCTTTGGGCGGTGGCTTTAAGGTATTCGTCCCTGTATCCCGCACCCGACTCTTTAAAGACGCTTAAGTCTGCGTCGGCAAGGGCGGCGGTAGAGGGAAATGCGCGGTATTCGCCGAAGGGCGAGCTCATTTTTTCGCCCAGCCGTTCGCATATACGCCCGATAATGCCTTTTATCCGCGGAATGTTGTTGTTCTGCGAAATTATGAACGAGTATATCATTTCCTCACGGTTCTGGTTGAGTATCCTCAGTCCGCTGCAAAGGTTCGCGCTTTTGGTCAGCAGCGGTATGTTAAATGCGCACGCCGCCTCTACGATAGCCTTATAATCGCGGTCAAGGTCGAAATATCCGTAAAAATAATCGCAGTCGTCGCTTTCGATTACCGTCTTTGCGCCTTCTCCGTAAACGTAGGCGATTTTATCGGCGGAATTTATAAGGTAACCGTTTTTATACGGCGCGAAGCGGAAAACCTGCCCGCATTCCAGCGTGTCCTTGGGGTTGAAGTAGCGTGAATCGTAATCTATTTTCATAAGTAAATCCTTTATTTGATTATAGTTTTTTGTGGCGCTTCTGTCAACCTAAACCGATAAATGATACGATATTGCCCGGGCTTTTTAAGCGCGGGATAATTATTAAACTTTTACGGATAATATTTCTATGGTAACACTGGAAAAAAATATAAAGAGCGTAAAGGATAAGCTTCCCTCAGAGGATATTATCGTCTTTGAATTCGACTCGCTCAGCGGCAAGCGGTTCGCGGCGATTTACGCGGACGGAATAGCCGACAAGCAGCTTTTGGGCGAGCTCGTGGCAAAGCCTCTGCGCGCTGCGAAGAGCGACGAAAAGCTTGAAGATATTAAAAAGCTGCTCGCCTCGCCCGAGGTCAAGGACGGCGGCAAGATAGAGGACGCCGTAAAGGAAATTTCCGACGGTAACGCGGTGCTGTTCGTGGACGAAGAAAAGGAATTCTTTATAATAGGTCTTAAAAATCCCCCTGGCAGAACGGTGGCGGAGCCGCCCACGCAGGTGGCTATCAAGGGTCCGCGCGAGGGGTTTACAGAGGATATAAAGACTAATCTCGGACTTGTCAGAAAGCGCCTTAAAAGCGAAAAGCTGCACGTAAAAACTCTTAAAAGCGGCAAGCAGTCGGACACCTCGGTTGCGATAATTTATATCGAGGGCGTCTGTCCCGAGGGACTGCCCGAGCGAATTGAAAGGGAAATCGCGTCAAAGCAAATAGATATAGTTCCCGACTCCTCGTATATATCGCAGTTTATTTCAAAAAAGCCGCGCTCGCTTTTCAAGCGCAACGGCACTGCGGAAAAGCCCGACGTTTTCTGCGCGAAAATTTCAGAGGGCAGGGTTGGCATTATCGTCGACGGCTCGCCGATAGCGCTTACCGTCCCCTATATGATAGTAGAGGATTTTCAGACAGTAGAGGACTACTATCAGGTTTCGTACCGCTCGACCGTACTGCGTATACTCAGGCTGGTTTCGCTTGTTATTGGTGTGTTTTTGCCTGCGTTCTACGTATCTGCGCAGCTTTTCAAAATACAACTTATTCCTTATAGGCTGCTTCTGAAAATATCCAGCTCGGTTTCGGGACTTGCGCTGTCGCCGAGCGTCGAAATGTTTTTAACGCTGTTCTTGCTGGAAGTCCTTATAGAGGCGTCAATCCGAATGCCCAAGTACGTCGGGCTTGCAATGTCGGTCGTCGGAGCTTTGGTTCTCGGCGACACCGCTGTGCAGGCGGGCATAATTTCAACTCCTGCGATAATCATAATCGCGTTTTCGGCAATATGCCTTTTTACCACGCCCGACCTTGTGGAAACGACTACGACTTTGAGGTGGGTGTACCTGATAATAGGCGGCAGCCTCGGACCGTTCGGCGTAGTGCTGTTTACCGCGTTTTTGATATGCTATCTCGTTTCCGAGCAGACATACGGCGTGCCGCTGTTCGCTCCGTTCGCGCCGCTTATAAAAAGCGATTTGCACGACAGTATGGTAAAGGCTAATATGTACTCGCTGAAAACCCGCCCCGAGGTATTCAAGGCCAAAAATAAAGTGAGGGTTAAAAACAAATGAGCTCGAAAATAAGCGTAAGACAAATTTGCTTCATAATGCTGATATATACCGCGGTATCCAAATTCATTCTGTATCCTACGCAGCTAAGCGCCGAAAGCGGCAGGGATTTGCTGTTTTCCGCACTTATAAACTTTGCGCTTCAAGGCGCTTTCGTTTGGGCGGTAAGCTTTCTTTGCTCACGCACGGATAAAACCTTTTTTGCGCTTATCGAGGGCACTTTGGGCAATATCGTTGCAAGAATAGTTTACGGGCTTTTCGCACTGTTTTTTATAGTCTGCACAATAATACCCCTGTTCGAGCAAAAGTTGTACGTTCACGCGATTTTTTACGACACAATTCCTTCGCTTCTGATATTCTTGCCCATATTTTTCTTTACGGTTTACGCCGCGTACAAGGGCTTTGAAAATATCGGAAGGTGCGCGGACATCTGTCTGCCGTTGTTCCTGCTGTCGATGCTGTTGATTTTTGTCATGTCCCTGCACGAGGTGCGTTGGGATAATTTCCTGCCCGTATTCAAGCAGCCCTCTAAGGTATTTCAAAGCTCGCTTGCAAGCGCGTGCCGCTTCGCCGAGCCCGCATTTCTTCTGATGTTTATGGGGCACTTCAAATACGAAAAGGGCGACGCGGCGAAAATAACTCTTTCATATATCGGCGGCGCGGTTTTCGTAATGCTGGTGCTTGCGGCGTTCTACGGAATTTACGGCGATTTGGCGCAGTCGCGTCAGTTTGCAATTTCAAAAATTTCTCTGTTCTTTCCCGCGATTGAATTGCTTGGCAGAATAGACCTTATCGCACTGTATGTGCTTGAAATCGTCATGTTGTTCGCGTTAGTGCTGAACATTCAGCTTGCCGTGCACTGCATAGAGTGCTGCACGGGCTATAAAAACCGGGCGGTGCTGTCGGTCGCAATCAACGCGGCGTTCCTCATTTTCATAATCGTGTTCGACAACAATTTCAATGCAATCAACACGATTTGGTCCAAATGGATGTGGATAGTTTTCCTTATTTTTGCAAACGCCGTTCCGCTTTCGGGCTGGCTTATGAGGAGGAAAAATGATTAAAAGGTACACGCCCATACTCTATTGGGCAATCATAATCGCGTTGCTCGGTCTGTTTTTTACCAACGATTTCGGGCTTGTCGATATACACAAGACCTCGTTTATCGTTGCCGTCGCGGTCGACGCCGGGGAGGAAGAGGTTCAGGTCACGGCGCAGATAGCCGTACCGCAGCCCTCGGCCAGCGGCGACGCAACAAAGTATATCGGCGTTCAGGGCAGCGGCTTCACTATTGCCGACGCACTCAACGAAATAAACGCGAAGACGGGCACCTATCCCAAGCTGCTGTTTTGCAAGCTTATTTTAATCGGCGACAGCTGTAAGGATAAAGACCTTTTCCAACTGCTCGGCTGTTTTTACAGGCGGAATTATTCCGAGCTGACCGCACTCGTCGCAATGTGCGAGGGCAAGGCGCAGGATATGCTGTCTATTGAAGCCGCCGTAGACCAGGAAAACTCCACGGCTATACAAAAGGTGCTTTCGGCCGAGCTTGAAAAGTCGGGAAACGTCTCCAAGGCGGATTTGAAGTCGATAGCCGAATCCAACTATTCCGTAAGCAGGGCGTGCTATATGCCCTACGTTCAGGCTAACGTGCAGGGCACTTCTAAGCCGGGCGGCGAGGGCGACAACGCCGGCGGCGAAAAGTCTCAGGGCGGACAGGGAGGACAGAGCGGACAAAGCGGTCAGTCGGGACAAAGCGGACAGAGCGGGCAGAGCGGACAAGGCGGCGGACAGGGAGGCGGTCAGCCTACCGAATTTACCGCCCGACAAACGGCTATTTTCACGAACGGAAGGTTCGCGGGCATACTCAACGAGCGACAGGCTTTCGCACTGAACATGATTGAAAACGACATCAATATCGCGGTAATTCCCTGTGTCGTTGACGACATAAAATACACTATGGGCTTAAAGAGTGTTAAGGCTGGCGTAAACTTCGACGTTAAGGAAGGCGTGCCCTCGCTTACGGTCGACTTTAAAGCGACTGCTCAGGTTCAGGGTGCAAAAAAGATAATGGTGCCGGAGGACGTGCCAAACGACGACGTGGTGCTCCCCGAGGTAATAAAAGCTACCGAGCAGGCAATAGAGGAGCGGTTCAAAAATCTTCTGGAAATTTGCGCGCAGACCGACTGCGATATGCTCGGCATAAAAAATCAGCTGCATAAATATCATTACAAGTACTATGACGCGTTCAAGGATGACGTTCTCACCCGCATGAACGTGGAATATAAAATATCGGTAAAAAGCAGTAATTAAAGCGCGCCCCCGAAAGGGGCGCGCCCGCGGTTATCTGGTTGTAAGGTGCGCAAGCGTTTCGATTATCAGCTTGGATAAAAGCTGCAAATCGCGTTCGCTTATCTCGCCCGCGTATCCGGCAAGTATTTCCCTTGCACGGGCCGCGCCGCCGCCCGTCACGTCCCGCGCTATGGCGTCGGCAACCTCCTTTGCGGCGGCTTCGACACTGTCCGTTGGAACGTAACCCTCGATAAGCGCGGCGATAACCTTCTCGGTTTCGGAAAGCCCGCTCTTGACACGGATAAACTGCTCGTACAAAACGTAATAAAGCGTTGCAGCCGCGCCGACGGAAAAACCGTGC
>CATJZR010000129.1 GCA_949745625.1 uncultured Eubacteriales bacterium
ATATTTGCGCACTTACCGTTGTATCCGTGAAGAAAGTGCGCGCTGTCAAAACAAGCCGAAGTTTTTAAATAATACATTTCTCTCCCTTTGCGCAAAAAAGTACAGCCGCGACAAAACGACTGCACCCAAAAAGACTATCCCCATTCAGATGCCCTGGTTTTGTTTAACGACAGGATGGCGCAAACGAACTGTCAGTTTAATTGACTATATAATAACATGCTGCAAAGCGTATGTCAAGTCAACCGAAGCGCTTACATGCTGTTTATTTTTAAAACGGTCGGAATTTTATCAGATACTTTATACCGATAAATTGCTTGACAATTCCGATTAAAAATATTACTATTAGTAATACAGGACAGCAAAATGGAAAATATAATTTTAGGTTTATTGCTACTGCAATCGCGAACGATTTATCAGTTGAGAAAACGCATAAACGACGGATTGCACTTAATGTACAGCTGCAGTACGGGCAGCATACAAGCCGCAATTAAAAAATTATTGCGAAACGGATGCATTACCGTCAGCGAAAACACGGAAAACGGTAAGCTGAAAAAAATTTACAGCATAACAGATAGCGGAAAAGCCTGCCTTAACTCGTGGTTAAACAGCCCTATTGACATAGGTACGGCTAAAAATCCGGAGCTGTCTAAAATATATTTTATGGGACTTACCGAAAAAGAAATCCGCATAAAGCTAATAGAAAAACACGTGGCAGATTTAAAAAGATTACATTCCGATTTGGAAAAAATATGCAACGAAGGCGAAGCGCTGTCAAGCGATATGCAAAATAACGACGTACTGTTTTTTCAGTTTCAAACGGCAGCATACGGACGCGATTTAATGAAATTTAATGCGGAATGGTACACTCGATTGCTAAAAACTTTAAAGGATTAAGAAAATGAAGAAGTTTTATCTTGATAATTCGCCTATTGCTTATTACGTTGACGACAGCGCGGATAAGGACTGGATTGTTTTTGTTCACGCCGCATTTGTCGACCATAGAATGTTTGATAAACAATACGATTACTTTTCGGGCAAATTCAATTTGCTGGCTATCGATATTCTGGGCCACGGCAATTCGGTTCGCACACGAAAAGGCGATAGCGTTGAAAAAACGGCGGAATGGATAGACCGGATTTTTATAAAGCACAGTATCTCAGCCGCGCATTTGGTCGGAGTTTCGTTAGGTTCGGTTCTCATACAGGACTTTGCCAACAAATATGAAAATAAGGTTTTATCGCTTGCTTGCTTTGGCGGATACGATATAAACAGTTTTGATATGAAAAAGCTGAAAACTAATTCCAAAAATCAAATGAAAATGATGATGAAAGCGCTGTTCTCTATCAAGTGGTTTGCGAAAGCAAATAAAAAAATTTCCGCTTACACAAGCGAAGCGCAAGCGAAATTTTACGAAATGAATATTCAATTCAAAAAAAGTTCTTTCAGGTATCTGTCGGGTTTACAAAAGCTTGTAAATAAATACCCTAAGAAACAACGGAAATATAAATTATTGGTCGGTTGCGGTGAACACGATATTCCTGCGGAAATAGAAATCGTCAACGAATGGGCGCAAAACGAAAATTGCGATAAAATAATTTTAAAAGACGCAGGACATTGCGTAAATATGGACGCTCCGCAGGAATTTAATCAGCGTTTGGAAAATTTTTTAATAAACAACCGTAAATAGCGCGTACGATGCAATACGCTCTACTTCCTTTGCTTTGACAATGACCGAAATAAAAATGCGCGTAGTTTATTTGCAATATTTTTTTTCGACTGCGGTAATTTTGTCGACGCGGCGCTGATGTCTGCCGCCCTCGAACTCAGTCCGCAAGAAAATATCGGCTATTTCAAGAGCGTAGCCCTCGCCAACTACCTTTTCGCCCATTGCAAGGACGTTTGCGTCGTTATGGCGACGGGTAAATTCGGCACAGTAGCTGTCGTGACAGTGCGCGCACCGAACGCCGGGCACTTTATTTGCGACAATAGAAACGCCTATACCCGTTGAGCAGATAATTATGCCCCTGTCGCACTCGCCAGACGCTACCGCTTCGGCGGCAGGCAAGGCAAAATCGGGATAGTCGCAGCTTTCGGCGCTGTCGGTGCCGAAATCGCATATACCGTAACCGTTTGCTTTGAGGTATTCCTTGATTTTGTTTTTGAGGTTAAGTCCGCCGTGGTCGGCAGCAATAGCAATTTTCATATCACTCTTCTTTATAATTTTTTATATATCCTTCTATTATTTCGTTGCAAACCGTGCCGAGTGCGTCGCGCGTGGCTCGGTAAGCCTGAATATCTCTGCCGTAGGGGTCGGGCACGTCGAAACCGCAAATTTCCTTTACGCAAGTGACGTTGCCGCACGCTTCCAAAACCTGCTTCTGCGAAGCGGTCATACAGACGACGAGCGTGCTCGACGCAATAATTTTCTGCGTAAGCTGCTTAGGACTGAAGCCGTCGACTGCGATGCCGATTTCGGCAAGTGCCTGTCTGCTGTTACAGCTGATTGTCCCGCCTACTTCGGCATTTATTCCGCAGGAAGAGACGCTCCACCATTTTATTTTGTTTTTCTTGATTTTGTCCCGCAAAAGCGCTTCCGCCATAGGGCTGCGGCAAGTGTTTCCCGTGCAGACAAAGAGTATTTTTTTTCTTTTCATTGTCCTCTACACGCCTTTTCCAGTCTGTTCATAACGCCGACCATTATGCCGTCGCGTTGCTTAGGCGAAATGGCTATTATAAGCTGCGCCACTCTCTCGCCCTCGCGTAACTTTTCGTATAGATGCGCCGCAATTTCTTCCGCGCTGCCGCCGAGATTTAATATATTTCCAACATGTAACCCGCGAGCTGTCGAGGCGTCGCACATTATATACGTTTTTATACCGTTTGACGTTTGCCTGACATATTCGTCAACGGCTTCGTCCGCGTCGTCGAAAAGCATAGTTTTGCAGACGGGCGAATAATGCTTATACTTCATACCGGGCGAACGCACCGCCTCACCATCGCGCATTTTATAAACCTCGCACGCGCCGACGGCATCTGCAATCATTCCGCGCGTGATTAGCCCGCTTCTCAAAATTACGGGCACCTCGCCCGTGCAGTCGAGAACGGTGCTTTCAATTCCGCCCGTACATCTGCCGCCGTCGAGAATAAGCCCTATCCTGCCGTTCAAATCGGCATAAACGTGCTCGGCACTTACGGGGCTGACGTGCTTGGATATATTTGCCGAAGGCGCTGCTACAGGCATATCGAGATACCGCAAAAAGCGCTGCGCCCCCTCGTGCGACGGTATGCGTACGGCAAGCGTATCCAACCCGCACGATACCGCCTTTGCAACCTTGTTACAGCTTTTGTAAACGAGAGTCAGCGGACCGGGCAAAAACTTTTTTGCAAGCTTTTCTGCGTAGTCCGGCACGTAAGATACGAGTGTAGATATATCGTAGTTGCTATGCACGTGAACTATCAATGGATTGTCGTTCGGTCTGCCCTTGATTGTAAAGATATTTTTTACAGCCTCTTCCGAAAACGCATTAGTGCCAAGCCCGTAGACCGTTTCGGTAGGAAACGCAACCGCACCCCCCTCCGTAATTATAGCCTTAGCAAGCTTTAAAGAAACCCCGTCAACGGGCAGAATTTTCGTTTCCATATCAGAACGGAGCCTCCTCGTCGGGCGCGGCGAAAGGTATATCATCTCTGCCGCCCGCAGGCTCGGGAGGCGGCTCGTAGCCTTGTTCGGGGTCGGGATTAACGAACTTGGTCAGTTCGCCCTTGAAGCGCAGCGGTATTCGGTCCAGTCCACCGTTCCTGTGCTTTGCTATTATGAGGTCCGCCATTCCCTTTTTAATATTGTTTTTAGCTAGGTCTTCGTCCTTTACATTGACGTCGGGACGGCTTATAAACATAACGATGTCGGCATCCTGCTCTATAGCGCCAGATTCACGCAGGTCGGAAAGCTGAGGCTCGCCGGACTGAATACGGCGAAGCTGAGAAAGCGCTATTACGGGCACGTTCAGCTCCTTTGCCATAATTTTAAGCTCACGCGTGATGGTAGCGACCTCTTGCGTTCTGTTCTGCTCCGCGCTCTCTTTTCCGCTTGACATAAGCTGGATATAGTCTATCATGACGAGGTCGAGCTTGCCGTTGTTTTTAGATTTTATCCTGCGGCACTTTGATAGAATTTCCATAGGCGTAACGCGCGAGGAATCGTCGATATTTATGCGGCTTTTTTTAAGCGCGTCGCTCGCCTTGATAAGCTTGCGCCAGTCATTGGGCGTAAGCTTACCCGAAAGTGCGTCCGCCATACTGACGCCCGCGAATCCGCAAAGCAGTCTTTGTATAATCTGTACCTCCGGCATTTCCAAAGAAAATACCGCGCAGACCGCGTCGCAGGAAAGCGCCGCATGCTCGACTATATTCATTGCAAGCGAGGTTTTACCCATACCGGGACGGGCGGCAAGAACTATCAGGTCCGAACGCTGCAACCCGTTGGTAAGTCTGTCAAAGCGGGTAAATCCCGTACTCAGTCCGCGGAACGCGTCCTTGTCCTTTGACAGCTTTTCGAATTTATCCAATACGTCGTCCACGCCGGTACTCTCGCGTATGTCCTTAACGCTGGACGTATCGTTTACTGTAGAAATATCATAAATCAGCTTTTCGGCCCGCTGTATACTTTTGACGGAATCGTCGCTGGATTTTGCGTATTCCTCTATCTCGCCCGCAGCGCGGATTAAGCTGCGGTTAATACTGTCGCGCCTTACTATATCGAGATAGTACCTGTAATTCGCCGCCGACGGCGTAAGTTGCGCAAGCTCGGTAACATAGGCTATACCTCCCGCCTTTTCGAGGCTGCCGCTGCTGTCCAGCCTGTCGCAGAGCGTGACTATATCGACGGGCTTACGCTCGTTATAAGTCAGCTTCATTGCGGAAAGTATATAGCGGTGGGATTCCTGATAAAAATCGTTTTCATCAAGTTCTTCGAGTACTTCCGAAAGTATTTCGTTATCTATCAGCAGACAGCTTAAAAGCGCTTGCTCCGCTTCGAGATTGTTGGGCATTGCATTGTTCTTTTTTGCCATAGTAAATTAAATTCCCATTAAACGCTCGAACTCTGTAAGCGTGTTTTCAAACTCCTTCATTGCAAAATCGAAAGGTTTATCCGTCGAAAGGTCGACGCCCGCAAGCTTCAAAAGCGATACGGGGTCGGTCGAGCTACCGCCCGAAAGGAAATTAAAGTATTCCTTGACCGCTCTGTCTCCTTCTGTGAGGATACGGTTTGCGATATTGATTGCCGAAATTATGCCCGTTGCGTACTTATATACGTAGAACGCCGTATAGAAGTGAGGTATCCTTGCCCACTCGCAGGAAATGTTATAGTCGTGCTCGATTGCGGTGCCGTAATACTTCTTGCCGATGTCGGCGTAAATTGCACAAAGCCCTTCCTTTGTGAGAGGCTCTCCCTTTTCCGCAGCATCGTGAGCCGCATACTCGAATTCGGCAAACATAGTCTGCCTGAACAGCGTTGCGCGAATCATATCGAGATAATAGTTAAGAACGTATTTTTTGAACTGCGTATCGGTGCTGTTCTTCAACATATATTTTAAAAGCAGCACTTCGTTGACGGTACTTGCAACCTCTGCCACGAAAATTTTATAGTTTGATTTTGCATAAGGCTGGTTGAGGCTTGAAAAATGGCTGTGCAGCGAATGTCCCATTTCATGCGCGACGGTGAAGATATTGTCCAGGTCTGGCTGATAGTTCAAAAGAACGTAAGGGTGAACGCCGTACGCGTGCGTGCTGTATGCTCCGCTGCGCTTTCCGTCGGTTTCCTCGACATCAATCCAGCGCTCGTCGTAGCCCTTTTTGAGCAGAGCCTGATACTCCTTGCCAAGGGGCGCCAAGCCCTTTATAACGTAGTTGTAGGCTTCGTCATAACCGAGCTTCATTTCCGCGCCCTCTACAAGCGGGGTGTACATATCGTAAAAATACAGCTTGTCATAGCCTAGCAGTTTTTTCCTGTCGGCAACGTAGCGGTGAAGCACCGAAAGGTTGCCGTCAACGGTACTTAACAGGTTGTCGTAAACAGACCTGTCCACGTCTTCGTTAAATAGCGCCTTTTCAAGGCACGAACCGTATTTATACACCTTGCTGTAAAAAATGTCTGCTTTTACATTTCCGACGTACGTAGCGGTTATCGTATTTATAAGCGAATCGTAAGCGCCGTAATATTTTTCGTATGCTTCCTTACGCTTGTCCCTGTCGTCACAGCGAAGAATTATGCCGTAAAGTCCGTGCGAAAGCTTCGCCTTGTCGCCGCCGAATTCGATTTCGGGCAGAGGCACTTCGAGATTGTCTATCATAGAGAATGTCTCGCGGAAATTGTAGAAAACCTCGCCGGCCATACTTACAAGCTTTTCCTCCTGTTCGGAAACGGTGTGCGGTTTGCCCTTGATTATTCTTTTTAAAATATAGTCGTAGTCGGCAAAACGCTTGTCCTTTAAAAGCGAGGCAAGATATTCGTCCGATTGCTTTGCCATTTCGGGCGAGAAAAACGCCTGCTCGGTAGCGTACTTGGTATAAAGCGAATATACCTTTGCGTCGTATGCGGCGTACTTTGAAACTGCCGAATCCTCGTCGTGCTTCATGGACGCGTAAACCGCAACCTTATCGAATGCCTTGCCGAATTCGTCGTCCGCTTTAAAAAACTTCAAAAGAGTTTCGCTATCGGAAAGCTTTCCCGCATACCGCGAAAAATCAATGTTCTTTTCCAGACGTGAAAATTCCTTTTCCCACTCCTCGTCGGTTGTGAAAATATCCTCAACCTTCCATTTGTATTCCGTTTTTACTTCGTTTCTTTTCATTTAGTTACTCCTCTTTAAGCCGAAATAACTCGGCAACTGAAATTTAAAATAATTGTAAACCGCCGTACAGAACGATTTGTGTTCAATAGACCATTTTGTGGCAACCCCGTCAAGCCTGCTCAAAGGGAAGCTGCCCATTGCGCGGCTGTCACGACTTTCGTTTCTGTTGTCGCCCATAAGAAAAAAATGTCCGTCCTGCACGAGATAACCGCTTTCGTCGTCGGGAAAATTGTTTACTTTTAACGCGGGGTTGTTGTAATTTGCATCGATATACTGTTCCGGCACGAGCTCGAATTCGGTTTTCCCCTTATACTTGATAAACAGCTTTCCTTCAACGAGCTTCACCCTGTCCCCGCCGAAGGCTATAGCGCGTTTTATAAAAAATTCGTTTTCACCGACGGAAACAACTACGATGTCACCGTACGTCGGCTTTGCGTGCTTATTTATATAGATGTAGTCTCCGCCGATTACATCGTCGCTATCCGCGCCGATAAGCGTCGGCGTCATAGAGCCGTGAACGACGTAAACGCCAGAATAATTGACGGTAAAACAAATTTCTATTGCAAATATTAAAACCACTATCGCAATAATCACGTTCAGCAGCATATTCAGTTTTGATTTAGCTTCATTGTAAAGACAGTTACGCGCTTGCTTCATTCTTACAGCCACATTACGTTATTGATTGCATATTTTTCATCGCAGGAAACGCACAGCCTTACGTTGTGCGAATAGTCGGCAAGCGCGACATTGTTCTCGTTTTTGAAAAGCTTACTTTTCAAAACGAGGCTCTGCCATACGCCTCCGAGAACGGTTTGGGAATATCTGTACGATTCGCCAGCGGCGGTATCCTCTATCATGAAGACTATTTCAGCGGTTTCGTCGCAAAATACGTCTATTTTAAGTACCTTATCACGCGACGGAGAATACCTTACACTGTTAAGGCGATAAGTTGTCAATCCGTACTCGGAATAAATTCCGTCTATACCCTTAGCTTTTTTTACAATCTGCGGCAAAGCTACGTCGCCCGTAAAGAATATTCCGCCGACCGCGACCGAACGTATATCCGATATACAGAACCCGTCTGTTCCGTTTTTAGCGCTGAACATTACGCTGCATTTGTCGCAGGTATTTTTAAACCTTCCGCTCAGTTTTTTGACCGCCGTTTTCGACCATACGGTAAATCCGTTCGCGTAGGTTGCGTAGGACAGTACGAACAGCGTCGAAGTATCCTTATACACGTTCAGGTTCGTTCTGAACTCGTTATCCGATATTTTTTTTGGAGGGGCGCAAAGTATCCATTCCCTTATCGAAGAGTCGATAGCGTCCTCCGCCATATAAATTCCACATTCCTTGATGTCGCCCGAGCTTGCGAATTTGGCCGTTGCCACGAGGTTTTGCTCGCCGTCGACAGAAACGGTAATATCACCGTTTTGCGGCAAAAATACTTGCCTGCCTTTGAGATGCTTGCCGAGGAACATAAACATATCCTCGAAGCTCTTTCCGTCGATTGACGCGTCGCACTGCACCGAATAAGCAATGATGCTGTCTGCGGCAAACTCGGCGTTTATACGCGAAAAAGTATCGTAGGCGCGGTCGTAGTCGAAACGCACGTCGTTTGTGGAGCAAAGCAAAAGCATGGGGCAACGCACGAATGGCGCATACGCCTGCGAATCGATTCCGGCTATAAAGCGATAGCGTTCGGTGTCTAGCTGCTGCTCGTCGGTGCGGTATTTGCTTATACCGAAGTATGCAAGCCAACCGACCGCGCAAACGGGAATTGCGCAACGGAACTTGCGCGCGGCGGCAAGTTTCCAAGCAATTTCACCGCCGTCCCTTATTCCGAGAACGGCAACGGCCTCGCAGCCGGTGCGCTCGGTAACGTATTTTCTCGCATTAATGCCGACCGCCACCCACTCGTACCAGCTGGTTTTATCCGCGCTTTCGTCTACGTATTCCTTGTTGCGTCCGCATTTGAGTGTGTTTGCGTAATCTATATTTTTCGGATATACCGTGCAGCGTTCGCCGTTCTCCCACTCGCCGCGGTAGTCCACCATAAACGCGGAATAGCCGCGCTCGACGAAAAGGCGCAACACCGTTTCGTCGACGCTGTCAGAGCTGTCGGGGAAAATTATTACCGTTTCTTTGGACGGCGCAGTCTCGCTCGACGCAAAGACGCCGAACACCTTTACTCTGCCCTCGCCCGTCTCTCTGCCGAGGAAATTCACTCTCTCGAACTTGACTCCCCTGTCACGCTTAACGCCGATAGTTACGGCGGACAAATCGAGAGTGTCGTCAAAATTGTTCCAAAGGGTTGTCGGCGTAAGTATATGGGACAATTTGTTTCTCCTTGCGAATAAAAATTTACAGTAAATTACAACGAATGTAATTGATTTTTTTCCTTCTTACACTTATAATATAATTTACATAAACATTATAGTCCTTTCGGACAAATAAATCAAGCGATAAAAACGGAGTTTAAAAAAATGCCCTTTATTTCGGTTTCCGACGAAATAGCAAATAAATCGTTCACTTACGTCGAAAACAAGTTCATATCCAAATATCTGCCCGTTTTAGACCCCGTTGCGGTAAAGGTTTACCTGTATTCGCTTTATCTTTTCCAAAGCGGGTTCGGAGGCTCGCTCGAAGACCTTGCGTTCAAACTGAATATGACAGCAGACGAAGCGCAAAGTTATTTCGAGTATCTGGAAGAGTTCGAGCTGGTTTCGGTAATTTCCGTTTCGCCGTTCGAGGTAAAAATCCTCGACGCGGAAAATATCAGCGGCACGCCTAAGAAATTCAAGCCCGAAAAATACGCCGACTTTACCAAAGCGGTTCAAAGCATTATAAAGGGCAGAATGATTTCCACAAACGAATTCCGCGAATACTTCGTTATGCTTGAAGAATACGGCTTCGAGCAGAACGCGCTTATTATGATTATATCGTACTGCGTCAATTTAAAGGGCGACAATATCAGGCTGCAATACATAAAAAAGGTTGCCAGAAGCTTTGCCGAGGACGGCATAACCAGCGCGAAAAAGGTTGACGAAAAGCTTTCCGCCTACACCTATTCCACCACCGCGCTAATCGGTATTTTCAAGGCGGCGGGAATTAACCGACAGCCCGATATAGAGGACGACAAGCTATACAAAAAATGGACTGCCGAGCTCGGCTTCGACGACGGCGCAATTGCCGCCTGCGCTAAAAAGTTCAAGATTAAGACTACCGAAAAGCTTGACGCAACGCTCGAAGAGCTGTACAAAAACAAAAAGTTCGACGTAAAAGAAATAGAAGCCTACTGCGACGGCAGAATAGCAGTATACAACTGCGCGCTGGATATTGCCAAAGCGCTGGGCGTATATATGCAGAACGCCGCGCCGTATCTTGAAAATTACGTAAACGTCTGGTGCGACTGGGGCTTCGGCTTTACCGCGCTGAAATCAATCGCGGAATACTGCTTTAAAAACGGAAAAAAATCGTTCGAGGAAATGAACGATTTTGTAAAAGGGCTTTACGACGACGGCGCCGTTTCCGACGGAAGCGTTAACGACTGTCTTGAAAAACTGCGCGCGCAGGACGCGTTTATCAGAAAAATGCTCAACGCCTGCGGACTTACGCGCAAGGTTATAGAATGGGACAGAACAAGCCTTGAAAAATGGCGAAGCTGGAGCTTCTCAGACGAGATGATTCTCGAAGCCGCAACCCTTTCCGCGGGAAAATCCAACCCCACCTCTTATATGAGCGGCATACTGTCTG
>CATJZR010000130.1 GCA_949745625.1 uncultured Eubacteriales bacterium
AGCGAAACCGCGGGCAACGCGACCGCGCAAACCGCCGTTATTATTACCGTTATCTTTAAAATTTTAAGGGCTCGTTCCGCCTTTGCGGAAAGTTCCTCCGCGAACTGCTGTTTTCCGTTTTCTTCCATAATCATTTGATACTGCTCGATAAAATTGCAAGATTTGCCGCAACGTCTATTTGCCTGACTTCTACTCCCTCGGGCGTTTTCAGCGTGGCGGGTGCAAAGCTTAAAATTGCTTTAACGCCACACCTTACAAGCATATCCGCAACGCCCTGCGCAGCTGGTGCAGGGACGCATATTATTGCAAGCTTTGCGTTCAGTCGCGCAATCTGCGCCTCTGCGTCGGCAACGTCGTAAACGGG
Organism: uncultured Eubacteriales bacterium; assembly: GCA_949745625.1. Lineage (GTDB taxonomy): Bacteria > Bacillota > Clostridia > Christensenellales > Borkfalkiaceae > Coproplasma. The sequence goes on from CATJZR010000130.1 coordinate 365, forward strand.
TTTTCCCGACGGGGACTGCCCCAGCTTGTCCGTATCGCTGTCGAACGCAGCAACTACCTCTATACCGTAATAGCCGAAGCCGCCGTAATCCAAAATCGCCTTCCCGACCGCACCGTATCCGATTATGACGGCGTGACGCTTGCCGTTGAAGCACAAAAACTCTTCGATAGCGGATATAAGCTCCTCGGTTACGTAGCCGACGCGCGGTCTGCCGACAGCCGCGGTATAAGCCAAATCCTTTCTGACCAGAACCTCGCCCAGCCCCAGCGCCTCGGCAATATGTCCCGAGGATACGAATTTTTCACTATCGGGGATACTTTTAAGATAATTGAGATAAACCGGCATTCTCTGCAACGAAATCAACGGTATTTCCTTATACATATTTCACCTCTTTAAATCCACAATGCCGCAGCGCCGTAAGCCCCCGCTGCAGCGCCAAGCGTGGCCGTCTTTACCAAAACGCGCGCGTATTGAGCGGCGAATACCTCTTTGTCGAGTATTTCCTGCAACGGCGCCGTAAGCCGCTCGCCCTCTTTCGAAACCCCGCCGCCGAGCATTATCACCTCGGGACGGAATGCGTTTGCAAGGTTTACAAGCCCGCACGCAAGATATTCGATATACCAGTCAACGACCTTTCTTGCGGACGTATCGCAGTCCGCGTACTCGAACGCAGTTTTGCCCGTCACCTTATCCGAGATATACTTACCCCACATAGCCGAGCCCGTGTCCTCCTCCATCGCCCACTTGGTGCGGCGCTTCAGAGCGGTTGCCGAAGAGTACGCCTCGAAGCAGCCCTGACGCCCGCACGAGCAATGCGCACCGCCGCGTTCGATTACCATGTGTCCGATTTCCGCGCCAGCGGATTTGTTGCCCTCGAACAGCTTGCCGTCTATCACTATTCCGCCGCCCACGCCAGTGCCGAGCGTAACCAAAATACTGTTTTTATAATTTTTCCCCGCGCCGAACTTCGCCTCGCCAAGCGCCGCGGCGTTTGCGTCGTTGGTAATTCTGATAGGCAGATTTATCTTTTCTTTCAAAAGCCCGACCATAGAAAAATCGGCAAGGCCGAGATTGCTTGCAAGCACCACCTTGCCGTTTTCGGAATCGATTACTCCTGCGCAGCCGATGCCCACGCCCACAATCCTTCCGCCGTTTTGCCGCGAAAGGCGGTTGCAGAGCCCCGCTATACCGTTGACGATTTCCTCACCCTTGACGGTAACTACGCTGTCCTCGCCGTAGAGCTTGCCGTTTTCGTCGATAACGAGCCCCTTTATCGCAGTCCCCCCTATGTCTATACCTATGTAAAGCGCCATTTTAGCACCCCTTATATTGATATTTTATTATCTATATTATACTATCTATTGCTTGCGTTGTCAAGATTAATATCGGAAGAGGCGGAACGCCTCTTCCGATACACTTAAATTATTAAGCGGTTGCCGCGTCGGGGAAAAACTCTTGCTTTGCCCAGGCAGGCAAATATTGCTGATAATTTCTGAAAACAAACACCTTCGACTCGTGCAGCTTGAAATTCTCTTCGCCCGTAACTCTGTTTTCGAAGTCCTGTCTTTCCTCGTTCCAGACCGGATTTCCGCCCGTTAAAGACAAATCGTAATATCCCTTGCGCGGGGTCGAGCCCTCGAACGTAAAGTCGTCCTCGCCGTAAGAAGTAAATTTCATAGTCCCGTTTACCATATTCCAGTAGACGTTTAGATTAACAGAAATATTCGGCGCCTTGTAAATTCTTTCAATCGCGCCCGCAATGGGGTGCCCGCTTGCACCGTTGAGGTTGTAGGTGACGTCCTTTGACGGTTTCGTCCAATTATAACCGTAATTGCTTGCGCGCGCCGCGGAAATTGCTACCGCTTTGGGATTGAGAGTATCCAAAAGCGCCTGCGAATTCGACCCGTGCGAACCGTGGTGCGAAGCCTTGTAAAGCGTTACGTTGGGCAGCGCCTCGTTGAGAAGCAGCTGCTTTTCCGATTCCGAGGTGAGGTCCCCAGCCGTGAAAAATCTGAATTGCCTGTACGTAAACATCGTAGCAAGGGAATGGGGATTGCTAGCGCCGGATTCGCTATTGCCTATATAGTTGCCCGTGTTGAGAATTTCAACGTAAAGTTCGTTGGTCAGATAGTAGCGGTTGACCGCGCCGCCCGTCTGAGTTGCACAGTCGTAAGCCGAGTGATACTGCATACCCTTGGGAATATACTTGTCACGCGTTGCCTTTACGTTGCCGCTGCCTACACCGCCGTAATCTATCATAAGCGATATGTCCGCAACGCCGTCTAACGCGTTGGCTATGCCGTCAATATGGTCGCCGTCGCTATGCGAAACCATAAACAAATCGAGCCTGTTATCGGCAACCTTTTCTTTAAGAAACTGATTGATATAAGTTCCGTCAAGCTGCCAGCCGGCGTCTATCAGTACCTCCACGTTGCCCTTTTTTATAAATATCGAATCCGCATATATCTGCGTCATCTCGATAAAGTATATTTCCAGAGGCTCGTCCTTGCCTTCGTTACCTATGAATATGGGGTCGTCCGCGCTCTTTCCGCTGCCCACGCCGAGTTGTTCGACTTTATGCTTTGCAACGATAAATACACTGTCGCTTACGCCGCCGACATCAGCCGTAATTATCGCAGTGCCCTCGCCCTTTACGTTAACGGCACCGCCGTCTACGGTAGCAATATCGGGCTTCGAGCTGGTCCATTCGGCAGTCGGCGCAGAGCCGTCGTTCGCCTTTATTGCAAGCGTAATACTGTCGCCGACGAACACATTAAGCTCGTTTACCTCGTAACCGTCCCTCGTTATCTCTATAGAAACGGGATTTTGCGCAGTTTTTCCGCAGGCGGGCATTATAAAAAGACACATTAACATAGCCGCGGCTATGATTACAAATAGTATTCTCTTTTTCATAATCCGAATCCTACTTGTAAAGTCTGATATTATCTATGTTCACATTGCCGTTACCGCTTACTACGCAAATTCTTACGTTCTTCGCTCCCTCGGCAAGAACTATTCTGTACGTCGAAAGCTCGTACGAGTCGACAACTACCGTCATTCCGCATTCCAGCCAGTCGTTGCCGTCCGCCATTTTGTACATAACGGTTACGACCGTTCCGTGCGACTGCGAGCCGAATGTTGCTACGTCGAATTCAACATAGTTGTATTCGCCCGCGACGGTGGTTTCAACCTTGCCTTGCTTTGCGCTCATTCTGCCTGCGAAAGTGCCGTCCGTATGGTCGCTGCCCGCCGCGGAGGAAATAAGCGTTCCCGTCAGTATCCAGTCGTTGCCGCCGAGCGTAACGGTATTCGCCGCGTCTACGCCCTCGCCCGTATCTTTGTTCGTGTATCCCGGCTTCGTTGCCGACTGTCCGTACTGGTTGGCTTCCGCCGCGTCCTCGAAATCAAGCTCTAACAGCTTTTCGGCGTTGAAGGTCGAGCCGGCCACGTTTACTTTAAATTCCTTGACTGCGGTAGCGGTAGCGTCCTCGTTATGCGTTACGGTAGCCGTAAGCGTAACGACCGTATCCTTCTCGGGGTGAGTCACTTCGCCCGCATCGGTAATAACCGCCGCATTGCCGCTTCTCCATACAATGCTTACGTCCGCAAATGCGTCCGATACAGTGGGAAGAGTAATAGACGAAGCGTCAGCCTTAATAAAGCCCGCCACCGTAAGCGCGTCCTTCACTATATTGACCTTAGCGGCAGGGGTAGGCTCGCTGACTGTTATATCGTCCGCGCTGTAAATAAGAACCTGCGGTGCCTTGAAGTTTCCGTTACCGTAATGCGTCAGAACGCCCTTGAAGTCTATCGTGACGCCTGCAAGCGCTGCGGATAATTTCGCGTTGATAGCCGTAAGCACGCTGCTTTCGAGATTGCCCGCATCTACGCGCAGAGTGGTATCCTTTCCGTTTACGGTCACATTTACGCTGTATGCCTTGGTCGACGTAGTGGGCGTAACCGTTACGGTAGCCGTACCCGTGACAACCGCTCCGTGATAAGCCATAGTCGCTTCCTGAGAGGAAACATCCTTGTCGTCCAAGCTGGTTTCGGTAATCGTAATACGTTCATCGAGCGCCTCGAAATATTCGACATCTACTATTTCGTGCGCGCCTGTGCGGTACAGCGTCTTACTGCCGCCTACGGCATAGACCTTACCTACCTCAACCGCAAATTGCGTCGAGTCCTGTCCGAAAACATAGTAAGCGTCCTGTCCGTTCTGTATATAATATGAAACCGAGCTGTCGCTGCTCGACGCGATATAGGTTACAACGCCCTTTACTTTGAGATTGGTTCCGTTTTCCGCTTCAAGATACTCTGCGTGAGTAGAGAAGGGAAGCTTGCTGTAATCGGCGGAGGGCTTATCACTTTCCTCGACAACCGTCAGCTTAATGGATTTCGTAACCGCAGCTACGTCCTTTGCCGTTGCCGTAACGGTTACCTCGCCCAACTTAACTCCCGTAACGACGCCGTTCGAAACCGTAGCGGTTTGAGCGTCGCTCGTCGTCCAGATAACTTCCTGCGATGCGGTCGCAGGGCTTACCGTTGCGTTTACTTTCAGCGTAGAACCTACACCGACCTCCGTCGCGTTACCTGCGGTTGTAAGCGTTATGGATTTGGGCGTATTGTCTACGACTGGCGCCGACGGGTTTATAACCAGTGCAAAATCTTTTTTAATTTCGGCATTTGCCGTACTTTTTGCCGTAATAATTACGTTGCCCGCAGCCTTAGCCGTAACGAGCCCTGCAT
>CATJZR010000131.1 GCA_949745625.1 uncultured Eubacteriales bacterium
GCGCTCCGATAAAGCGGTAAGAAAGCTTGAAGCCCTGATGATAGTCGCCGATAAAGACACGCTTTTAATCGTGTCGGGTACCGGCGAGGTTATCGAGCCCGACGACGGCATAGCGGCGATAGGCAGCGGCGGCAATTACGCTTTGGCGGCTGCCCGTGCACTCTATCAGAACACCGACTATTCAGCGGAAGATATAGCGCAAAAATCTCTTAAAATAGCAAGCGAGATATGCGTGTACACCAACGATAACATTAAGGTGGAGGTTATATAGAATGGATTACACGCCCAAACAGACAGTACACGAATTAAATAAATACATCATAGGGCAAGCCGAGGCCAAAAAAGCTGTGGCAATAGCTCTTCGCAACCGTTACAGAAGAAGTCGTCTTTCGCCCGAATTGCAGGACGAAATTACGCCTAAAAACATCATTATGAAGGGACCTACCGGCGTAGGTAAAACCGAAATAGCAAGGCGGCTTGCAAAGCTTGTCAAAGCACCGTTTTTAAAAGTCGAAGCAACCAAGTATACCGAAGTCGGCTACGTCGGCAGAGACGTGGAATCTATGGTCCGCGATTTGGCTGAGTGCGCTATCCGCCTCGTCAAAGAGGAAAAGACCGCCGAGGTCAGCTACCGCGCAGCGGCTACTGCCGAGCGCAGAATTGCCAAAGCCCTTGCCGAAATAAAAAAGGACGAGCGCGGCGAAATGTCGAAGGAAATTTTCGAGCAGAACCTCGTCGACGGTATCCATGCCGGCAAGTACGACAACACCGTAATAGAAATAGAGGTTGATGACGTTCCCCGTCCGTTGGAGCTTTCCCCCGGAAGCGGTGCGGCGATAGACCTCGGCTCTATATTCAACGGAATGGGAATGCACAAGAAAAAGAAACGCAAAATTACCGTTTTCGAGGCAAAGAACTTAATTATGGCGGAGGAGGCCGACAAGCTTATCGATAACGACGCCGTCAACGCCGAGGCTATCCGCCGCGCAGAGAACGACGGAATTATATTTATCGACGAAATAGATAAAATTGCAGGCAAGGGCAATCAGGGCGCGGATGTATCCCGCGAGGGCGTTCAGCGCGACATATTGCCTATCGTAGAGGGTTGCACGGTTATGACCAAATACGGTCCCGTCAAGACCGACTATATTTTATTTATAGCTGCGGGCGCGTTCCACGTATCGAAGGTGGAGGATTTAATTCCCGAACTTCAAGGCAGGTTCCCCATTCAGGTAGAGCTTCAAAGCCTTACAAAGGACGACTTTATCAACATTTTGACGCAGCCGCAGAACGCC
>CATJZR010000132.1 GCA_949745625.1 uncultured Eubacteriales bacterium
ACTGCAAAAATCGTGCTTACGACTACGAACTCCAAGTGGGACCCTGCGGATACTACCGAGGATTACGTTCTTGTAACGTGGCGTATAGACACTGCGAAAGTTGATTTTAGTGAAGTTAAGTTAGTGTTTACCGATGGTACGAATGTTTACGAAGATGCTGACAATTTGGTTTATACCCGTAAAGACGGCAAACCCGTCGTTTACTGGTTACAGATTGCGAATCTTCCCGAAGCGCTCAAAGGCAGGGTAATATTTAATACAAACGGTAGACCCGGCGCTTATGCGGGTACAGACGCAGGTAAGTACGAAACTATCATTGATTTCGACACGGACAGCAACTTTGAGAATTTCTCCAAACCAGAGGAGTTCAATCATCCGATTACGTGGCATATTCAGCGTAGAACGCTTGAAATTCCCGGAACGGGTACGGCATTTATGGTGTTCGATAGTGAACCGCATGATTTACTTGAGATGCTCGGCGTTTCGGAAGACTGGAACGAGTATTATGACATAAAGGTTCAGTTTGCTGATAACTTCGTCGATTTCAAGGATTATTACGGCTATGAAGGAAACCCTTATGTCACGTTTGGCTCCGGTGCATACAAATTCTCGTTCTCGATTAAATCGGGAATAAATACCACGGCGACGAATCCTAACGTCGTATGGGCAAAAAATGCCGACGGAACGGAACCTCCCGTTGATTCGGGAGTTCCGGATACGCCGGATACGGACGAAGATTCTGATAATTCGGATAGTTCTGAGGCGAACGGTGATGCGGACATTTCAGTCGCGGCGTTTGTCGAGTTCTGCGAAATTTCGGAAGTTACCGAAGAGCTTTCCGATGAAATAGAAGAAGAGTCCGTAGCTGAAATCAAATGCGTAAAAGCTGAGAGTAATGTTACGGCAAAACAGGCGGTAAACAATTCCGTTCAAGAAGTTTGTGACAGACTTAAAGAGCTTGCATTCGGTGCAGAATCTCGTATAAAGTCTTTTAGAAAATATCCGAGTTGCACGAGAGGTACGGTATGAAAATTTTAAGTACTAAAAGATTATTAATAATTTGTTTAACGCTTGTTTTTGCGGTGGCAACGGGGTTGTTTGCAACCCTGTGCTATCGGAATGCCTATGCTGCGGTAAGCCCCAATGAAATTGTCGTATACGACGGAGAAGAGGACGGTAGCGAGGGCGGAGAAGAAGAGGATGGCGACAGCGGCAGCAATGTCCCCGGTGACGGCGAAATTGCGCCTCCCCAGCCTGGCGACGATAATGACTTCAATCCTGACAGTATAGTAGAAATAATTGTCGAAGTAGGGAAACTGAAGTTGCGCGTAACGGGGTGGAAAACCCCTGTAACTCCTGCATCTGAAGCCGTATTCAATACTAACCCTTACGGCGAATACAGTCCGGAATTGGTCGATAAAATCGACGCGCTGATTAAAAGCAAAACATTTATTAGCTATTCAATCTGGGATACGAACGGTAATCCTGTGACGGACACAACAACGCTTCCCGCGGGCAGCACGTATTTTATCCATATCGACGTAAATGAAAAATATAAGGACTCGGTTGAAATTGAATTTGACGAGGGCGTTCAAAGAAGTCTTGCGGGACAGATAGGTTTTCCAAGCACTGAAAAGCTCGAGCCGTTTCCCAAATTCGAGCAAACTGTATTCGAGTATCAGTTTGACGGTACTCCCGTTGATATTAAGGCAAAATTTCTTAACGATTTAATGGCGGGAAAGGAAGATTTCCTGATAATTGTAGAAAGCGAAAGCGATGATTACGTGCAGAACGGCGCAGGCGAATTTCATTACCGAATAGCTTTTAAAACATCTGCAAAGTATTACTGGGAAGGCACTAATAACGACAGGTCGGCAGTGGATATCATCGTCAAGGTTTCGCCTATGACTTTGTCTACCGATGTGGATTTCGGCGAAATTTACTATACCGGGCTGCAAATTGATATTTCCGGTCAGATTGAGGAGCTGTTTAAAGGTTACGTAATCGGCCAGAAGGTAAGTGTCCTTGCTCCTAATTCGGGCACTACAGGCGAAAATGTAGGTGAGTACGATGTCAAGCTCGTAATCAAAGATGAGTATGCAAGCAGCGTCAAATGGGAAGGCGTCACTGAAAATTTCATTATCGTTAAATGGAATATTCTTCAGACTACGATAGCAGGTGAATGGGACTCGTACGGTCAGTACGGTATAATGACGATTGTCAGCGACATTTACAAGGGCGGTGACGCAAAGGCAATCAAGTATACCTATACGGATTTGGATTCCGGCGAAACTGTAACCAAGCTTGAAAAGGGGCATCATTATAGAGTTGACGTGGAATTAATCAACGATAACTTAAAATTCACCGACGATACTCTGCTTTCGTATGAGTTTACGCTTGAAAGCGAACTTACCACATTTGAAAAACCTGTAATCGAAGTAAGCGAACAGGAATACGACGGTACCGATTTATCGTTTAAGGTAACTGTTGAAGGTGTTGACGTTACAGACGTTAAATTTGCTGACTACATAGAAATAGTAGAAGATGAAAGCGATAGCCTTACGCAGAAGAACGCGGGAGAATATACGGTCGTAATTCGTCTTAAAGAGGGTGCGTTCTGGACGATTCCAGATGTCAGCGGTTATTTTAAAGACGACGTACGCTTGACTTTCAAAATCAAAGCTGCAGAGCTTGACGTAAAGTGGAACGAGAACAACGGTACTCCTACCTATATAAGCAGTCTTAAAAGCGGTGATTACTCTTCAGTCGTCAAGTGCATATATACCGATGAGAACGGTAACGAAGTAACTCAAGCGTATATGGAGGTTGGTAAAACCTATAAAGCAACTCTTACGCTTTTGGATAATGAAAACTTCGTTTGGAAGGACGGCGCTAAGCTCGAATATACATTTTCGCTTAAAACCGCTTTCAATACCGTCGAGGTACCCAAATTCGAAAATGTAGAATTTGATTTTACTGGAACGATTATTAAAAATTATCCAGAAGGCTGGGATGATATAAAAGGCAATGTTACGATAGTATCCGGCTCGTTCGAGCAGACGAATGCGGGTACCTATGAAGTCGTTGTAAAAGCAAACGAAAGCTTTATATGGAAGGGCGAAGGAACTGAGAACGTAATAGTCGACGGCGATACGATTAAATTCACTTTCACTATCAAAAGAGCGGTGCTTAAAGGTGAATGGCAGGCAAACGGCAAAGTCAATTTCTCGAGTACCTTCCAGGGCAACTATGACGACGTTGTCGAGTACGAGTACAAGGACAGTAACGGAAACGTCGTTTCCTACGACCAGCTTGTCGAGGGCGAGACCTACACGGTAAGCGTAAAGCTTAAAGCGGGTATGGAAAACAACTTCGACGACTCGCAGCTTCCCGCTCCCACGACGATTACGTTCAAAAAGACGGACGAAGGCAGCAGCTTCCCCTGGTGGATTTTCCTCATTATCGGCTTAGTTCTTCTTCTGATAATCATAATTATTATAATAATTATAATCATTAAGAAGCGTAAGAAAGACGACGAGTACGACGACTACTACGACGACGAGTATTACGGCGACGAAGACCTCTCCGGCGAAGGCAGCAGTGACGGCGGATACGGCGATTACGACGATTACGGCTCCGATACGTATTAAACCAAATATTCAGATTTAACAGGCGGACCCGCTTTTAAAAGCGGGTCCGCTTTGCCGTAAATTAGTATTGACTTTGACGGGCAAATGTGTTAAAATTTTTTAGTAGCAACGCAATAATGTAGAGGGTTTTATGATTAACCGCAAAGCAATTTTTTCCGACGAAACAAAAGATTTTAAATGCCCTTACGAACCTATGCCCGGCGATACTGTGACGTTAAAGCTGCGCACACTCAAAAACGACGTATTAAAGGCTTACGCCGTAATCAACGGTGTAAAGCGCGCAATGACCAAGCAGCCGTCCCGCTTCGAGGATATTTTCGACTACTACACCGTTACGTTCACCTGTCAGGAAAAACGCGTGTCGTACTATTTTTCCGTATACGACGAGGACGACAAGGTTTGCTATAACCGCCTCGGCTGCGTTGAAAACGCGCAGGACGAATACTGCTTTTCATTTTTGCCCGGCTTCAAGGTTCCCGACTGGGCTAAGGGTACGGTATTTTATCAGATTTTTACCGACCGCTTTTGCGACGGCAATCCACGCAACAACGTAGAGAACAACGAGTATTACTACACGGGCGGACACGTAAAGAATATTACGGAGTGGAACAAGTTTCCCGA
>CATJZR010000133.1 GCA_949745625.1 uncultured Eubacteriales bacterium
GATTTGGGACGAGAATAATCCTGTCGAGCTGCCTAATCCTACACTCAACAAGACTTCGGCGGAATATACCGGCTCTGCGTTGCAGTTCAGGGTGCAAAATTGGGAAAGCTTTATAAGTTATGTTCAGGTCGAGCCTTGTGCGGGCGTAACATTTGCAAACGGAATTTTTACCGCGACTAATATCGGTACCTACGAGGTTAAGTTTAAAATCAAGGAAGGCAGTGCCCTTACTTTCGTAGGCGGGGTAACGGAATATACGCTTTCGTTCAGTATTTTGTCCGGCGACGACGAGGCGACGACGATAACAAAACCTGTTCTCAACGAGACGCAGCTTGTATACACAGGAAGCGAGCTTACGTTCTACGTCAAAGACTGGACCAAGCTTTACGGCAATTATCTTAACATTACCTGCGAAAACGGCTCCGTAAGGATTGAGGGCGGTACGCTATACGTTACCGCTGCGGGTAAGTACGAGATTATCTTATCTTTCAAGGACGGCGTTAATACCGTTTGGGAAGATACTCGGGACCAAGCTTCGTATAAGTTGAGCTTTGAGGTTACGAGAGAAGAGAAGGACGGCGAAGCGTTTATACCTACGTTCGTTGCGGATACTAAGCGCTATAACGGAAAAGAACAGACCTTTGAGTTAAATACGTTTAATCCCGACAGGGTCGAAATAGTCGAGGGCAGTGATTCTCTTACTCAGAAAAATGTAGGAACGTACAAAATCACCGTTCGACCTAAAGAAGGCTACGTTTGGGCCGATTTAACTGGCGAAGATGCAACTAAAGACGTTACTATTACGTTTGAAATTACAAAGGCGCAGATACCCGACGGCGGACAGATAGGTATCGGCAACGACGGTAAACCTATTATCGTAGACAAGGACGGCAATCCTTGGCCCGATTTCGACTTCGATTTCGGCGACCTGCTTGACGTGGAATTCTACGACAAGGACGGCAACAAGGTCGAACGAGAGGACCTCGTTCCCGGTGAATCGTACACGGTTAAAATCAAGGTCAAAAATCCCGCGGATTTCGATAACGCAATCGAAAACGGCTCGTCTATACGCGACCAGATTACGGATAAGAACGATAACGGCGGGTTTATAATCAACAATTACCAGCCTTCGGGCTCCGACAAGGAAGAGGGCGGCTTTAACCTTCTTTGGTTAATTGCCATAATAGGTATTCCCCTCATTCTTGCGGTTGTCGGCGTAATAATCGCGCTTGTGGCTCGCAGAAACAACGACTCGTCCGACGACGGGTATGACGATTACTATGACGATTATGACGACGAGGAATATGAGGACGAAGAAGACGATGACGATTATGATGATTATGACGATTATGACGACGATTATTAATCGAAGTACAACGAATATTATTACTAATAAAGAGGAGTAAAAACTATGCAAGGTGTATTAGACTGGTTACAGCAAAAATTATGGGTCTTGCCATACTGGGCATGGATAGCAATCGGCGCGGCTGTTTTGTTGCTGCTGATAATTATCATTGCCGTAGCTGCATCGGGCAAAAAGAAGAAGAAAGGCAAACACCGCCGCCCCAAGGCTAAGAAGAGCAAGAAGAAGGGAGCCAAACGCAGGGGACCCAACAATTCCGAGCTTATACGTTCCAAGGCAGACGCAGACATTGCCCGCGCCCGCGCGGAAGCTGCTGCCGAAACCGAGAGAATAAGGTCGTATTCGCAAGCGGAGGTTGAACGTGCACGCGCTCAGGCAGAAATTGCACGCGCTCAGGCACAGGCAAACCCCAACGCTCCTCAACCCATTTTTTATCAGGACAACAGCGCGCTTGTAAAGGCACAGATGGAAGC
>CATJZR010000134.1 GCA_949745625.1 uncultured Eubacteriales bacterium
CGATAATGGATTTCATTGCGGAGGGAGTCGATTTGCGCGGATATTCCGTTGCCGATTTAGTGGTGGGCAAGGCGGTTGCAATGCTGTTTGCAAGGTGCGGCGTATCAAGCGTATTTGCAAAAACGCTGTCGTCCGGCGGCAGGGCTGTTTTGCAAAAATACGAAATACCCTTCGAGTATGAAACGTTGACCGATAAAATTATAAACCGCGCGGGCAACGATATTTGTCCTATGGAAAAGGCGGTCGGCGAAACCGAAAATTTAGACGAAGCCTACGCGCTTTTAAAAGAAAAAATCAGCCGTACCGGATAATCGGTGCGGCTGATTTTTACAGCTCTCTGTCCTTATGGTCCTTGTAGCCCTCGCCGTAAATTTCCTTTGCACTTGTCACTATGGTGAATGCTCGCGGGTCTATCTCGTGAATATAGTCGCATAGCTTGGGATACTGCATTTTTTTAATTGCGCACATAATTATGCGCTTTGTGTCGCCCGTGTACGCGCCCTCGCCGTCAAGACAGGTTGCGCTTATGTCGAGGGAAAGTATTTTCTCGCAGAGAAGCGAAGCGTGCTCGGCGTCTGTAATGATGTACAAAAGCTTTGCCGATTCGTTTCCGTAAATCACCCAGTCCATAACCACTATGGTGATGATAAGCGACAGTACGGTATAAAAGGTAAGCGTGAAATTTTTGAAAAAAATTGCGGATATGCCGATAATCACCGTGTCGATAATCAGCGAGATTACACCCGTTTTCAGGTACCGGAATTTCTTTCTTAAAAACTTGACGAGTATGTCCGTTCCGCCCGTCGTGCTGCCCATTCTGAAAACGAGCCCCATTCCTACGCCGACCAGCACGCCGCCCACGGCGCCGGCGATAATAATATCTTCGGTCAGCGGCAGGTAATTTTTAAGCAGGAAGTTGAACAGTTCGATTAATAGCGAAGAAACTGTCGTTGCGTACAGCGAAGACAGAACGAAGGCTTTGCCGAAGGATAACGCGCCCAGAATGAACAGCGGCACGTTGAGAATGATTATCCATACGCCCGTCATGTCGAAAGGTGTAATATGGCTTAAAAGAATGGCAAGCCCGGATACTCCGCCTGCCGCGATTTTGTTCGCGTCGAGAAACAGCGCAATGCCAAGCGAAAAGAGCACGCACCCTGCGGATATAATAAGATATTGTTTTAAAATTTTCAGTGCAACGGTCTTTTTAGTCATTATTATATTATTATAGCAAATTTTACGGAAAGTGTCAACCCGTAAATTTTTTAAAAAATATGTAACTTTTTTGTTTAATCCCGTTAAATAAGCTTTATATTAATAATGTACAAACCAACGAGAGGCGATAATGGAAGAGAGAGAAGAAGAAATTTTGAATGAACAGCCTCAGCAGGCAGAGCTTACCGAAGAGGAAAAGCTTACCGCGCTTGCGGAGGACTTCAAGCGAAAGTGGTATGCTGTTTCGGCCGAATACGACAATTACCGCAAGCGCAACGCTCAGGCGGTAGCGCGCGCGTATTCGGACGGCGTGTCGGACGCGATTTTAAAGTTGCTTCCCGTCGCCGATACGTTCGGTTATGCGCTGGACTCTTCGTCGGATGAAAAGACCCGCGCGGGGATAGATAAGATAATTAAAAACTTCAATACCATTCTCGCTTCGCTCGGCGTGGAAGAGATTGCCGTCAATATCGGAGACCCGTTCGATGAGAATGTGGCATCGGCGGTTATGAACTTCCCCTGCGAAGAGGGTGAAGAGCCCAACACGGTTAAGCAGATTTTAAAGAAAGGCTACAGAAGCGGCGAGCGGGTTATCCGCTTTGCGCAGGTGGCGGTAACTATATAATAAACATTCAGAGGTAATATATATGGGAAAAGTAATAGGCATCGATTTAGGAACAACCAACTCTTGCGTGGCGGTTATGGAAGGCGGCGAGCCCGTTGTTATCGCCAACAGCGAGGGCAACAGAACCACGCCCTCGGTAGTATCTTTTAAAAACGACGGTAGCCGTATCGTCGGACAGGCGGCAAAGCGTCTTGCGGTTGCCCAGCCCGATAAGACGGTAATATCTATTAAACGCCACATGGGCGAAAGCTATAAGGTAAATATCGACCACGGATATTCCCCTCAGGAAATTTCCGCAATGATACTTTCCAAGTTGAAGGCTGATGCCGAGAGTTATCTCGGCGGCAAGGTAACCGACGCGGTTATCACCTGTCCCGCATACTTCAACGACTCGCAGCGTCAGGCCACCAAGGACGCGGGTAAAATCGCGGGACTCAATGTATTGAGAATTATAAACGAGCCGACTGCGGCTGCGCTTGCGTACGGTCTTGACAAGCAGGAGGGTAGCCAGAAGGTTATGATTTACGACCTCGGCGGCGGCACGTTCGACGTTTCCATTCTCGAAATAGGCGACGGCGTATTCGAGGTTCTCGCAACCAACGGCGATACCCGTCTCGGCGGCGACGACTTCGACAACAAGATAATGGACTTCCTCGTCGATACCTTCAAAAAGGATACGGGGGTAGACCTTTCCAAGGATAAAATGGCTATGCAGAGGCTTAAAGAAGCAGCTGAAAAAGCCAAGATAGAGCTGTCGGGTATGAGTTCAACGAATATCAATCTGCCGTTTATCACGGTGGTTGACGGCGCGCCCCAGCACCTTGATATAGATTTGTCGAAACAGAAGTTCGATTCGCTTACCGCTGACCTCGTTGAAAGAACGGTAGAGCCTATGCGCAAGGCGATGCAGGATGCGGGGCTTAATTACAACGAAATCAATAAAGTTATTATGGTCGGCGGCTCTACGCGTATTCCCGCCGTATTCGATAAGGTAAAGAGCGTTACGGGCAAAGAGCCCTTCAAGGGCATAAACCCCGACGAGTGCGTCGCAATAGGCGCGGCAATTCAGGGCGGCGTGCTTTCGGGCGAGGTCAAGGACGTGCTTCTGCTCGACGTTATGCCCCTAACCCTCGGTATCGAAACTCTCGGCGGCGTATCCACGCCCCTAATCGAGAGAAACACGACTATCCCCGTAAAGAAAAGTCAGGTGTTCTCGACCGCGGCCGACAATCAGCCGGGCGTTGAAATCAACGTCTTGCAGGGCGAAAGGAAGTTTGCGCGCGACAATAAATCTTTGGGCAAATTCATGCTTACCGATATACCGCCCGCACCCCGCGGCGTGCCCCAGATTGAGGTTACGTTCGATGTGGATGCAAACGGTATCGTAAACGTCACCGCAAAAGATTTGGGAACCGGCAAGAGCACGAACATCACAATCACGGCTTCTACGAACCTTTCGGAGGACGACATCAATAAGGCGGTAAAGGACGCCGAAAGATACGCCGAAGAGGACAAGAAGCGTAAAGAGGCCGTAGACAACAGAAACAACCTCGAAAGCATAATCGACAGCCTTGAAAAGACTGTCAAGGAAGCGGGCGACAAGCTTTCCGACGATGATAAGACCACCGTTGAGAACGCGGTTGCAAAGGCTAAAGCAGAGCTTGAATCGGGCGATAACGACAGAATTAAAGCCGCTATCGACACGTTGCAAAACGAAATTCAGCCCGTAATAGCGAAGATGTATCAGCAGGCTGGCGGCGCTCCCAACCCTGACGGCGGCGACGACACCGAATTCAGACAGCACTAAGAAAAAAAATTTACGGCTGAAAAACGCCGTAAATTTTTACGATTAAAACGAATAACGGAAATTACCGTCACGGCTGACGGTAATTTTGCAAGGAAGATATATGGCTAAGAATTACTATGATATTCTGGGTGTGCCCAAGACGGCGTCGTCAGACGAAATCAAGGCGGCTTACAGAAAGCTTGCCAAGCAGTACCACCCCGACTTTCATCCGGGCGACAAAGTGGCTGCCGAGAAGTTTAAGGAAATAAACGAGGCTAATGCGGTGCTGTCGGACGATGCTAAGCGCAAGCAGTACGACTTCGAGCAAGCGCACCCCGGTATGGGTGGCGGCGGCCACGGCCCGTTCGGCGGATTCAGCGGCGGCGGTATGGGCGGCTTCGAGGATATAATAAACTCGATGTTCGGCGGCGGCTCGCCGTTCGGCAACTTCGGCGGCGGTATGGGCGGCGAGAAGAAGAACCGCGGCGCGGATATTCAGCAGACCGTCTATCTGTCCTTTCTCGATGCCATCAACGGCTGTACTAAGGAAATCAGCTATACCCGCAACGAGCCCTGCATTGCCTGCAAGGGCTCCGGCGCAAAACACGGTACCTCGTTCAAGGTTTGCACTTGCTGCGGCGGAAGCGGTCGCATTAAGTACACGCAGGATACCATTTTCGGCAGGACCATTCAGGTCGGCGTTTGTCCCGATTGCGGCGGAAGCGGCAGAATGGTTACGGATAAGTGCCCCGACTGTAAGGGCAAGGGCTTCGTAAGGAAGGAAACGCGCTTTACTGTCAATATTCCCGCGGGCGTCGACAAGGACAGCAGCCTGAGAAAGCGCGGCTACGGTCAGGCGGCGGGAAACGGCGGCGAGGCGGGCGATTTGTATATCTTTTTCAGAATCGAGCCTCATAAGCTGCTGCGCCGCGAGGATAAGGATTTGTACGTAACCGTTCCTATTTCGTATAGAACGGCGGTGCTCGGCGGTAAAATTACCGTACCCGCGGCGGATAATACAATCGAGCTGAACGTGCCCGAGGGCACGGCTTCAGGCACACGCTTCTGTGTGCGCGGCAAAGGCGTAAAGACCGTTAACGGCGTAGGCAATTTGTATGTGACGGTGGAAATAGATATTCCCCAGCGACTTTCGCGCGACCAGCTTAAAAAGCTGTCCGACTACGAAAACTCGGTTTCCATAAAGTCCTGCGAAAATATGCAGAAGTACGCCAACAATATGTCGGCGGTGTACGGCAAAAAAGTAGATAAACAGTAAAACCCGGAATATACTTCAAAATACGGCGTCGGACTGCGGAAACTTTCAGTCGTATGCTTCGTTGTACTCTCGTTTAAGTTTTCCGGCTACCTGTGTTTTTTGAATCTGCCGGGGTTCTATAATTTCGCTTGACCGTAAATCGGTGCAAATTTATAATTATAACCGTCTGCGATGCGGACGGTTTTTTTGTGGGCAAAATTTGCTTGTTACAGACAATTTGCATGAAAATTGCCGACCGCTTGACAGCGGTCGGCTGTTACGTTATCCACAAAAAGTTATCCACATAATAAGTTGTGGACAGGCGTTAATAACGGGGTAAGGAGAAATTATATCCACAATTTATCCACAAAACGCGTAAAACAGCGTTTCACGCGACACTTTTCGACAAACATCCGTTTTTTATGCAAAAAGTTATCCACATTTCCTTTCGCGCGTGACGACTTCGCCGTTGCAGGGCACGACGTTTTCGCCGCGGATAACCTCGCCGACGCTGTCGACGGTGATAACTCCGCTTTTCGGGTTTTTAATCGATATGATATGTCCGGCTACATCCGCATTGACGTCGGAATACTCGAACGCGAGGTCGCAGCCCTCGGTGCGGCAGTTAATAAGCGTAAGGTTTTTGCAGTAGCATAGGGGCTGCGTGCCGATAATAAGGCAGTTAATAAGCGTAAGCCCTTCCGAATACCAACCAAGGTATTCTCCTTTAAGCACGGAATTTTTAACCGTCATATTTTTGCAGTGCCAAAACGCGTCCTTAGTGTCGAAATTGCAATCTTCTATGACGGCGTTTTCAACGTATTGAAACGAATATTTGCCCTTCATTGTCACCGATTTAAGCTTAATATCGCGACATTCGAAAAGGAAATACTGCGCGTCCACATTGCAGTCGGTCATTTCAAGTCCGCGGCAGCGCCAACCGAATTCGGGCGAGTTTATCTCGCATTTTTCCACGACGGTATCGTCGCACTCTCTCAACGCTTTAATTCCGCAAAGCCTGCTTTTTGTAATTCTTCCGTTTCTGGTGTACCAAAGCGCGGCGCGGGTAAGCTCGTCCATATTGCAGTTTTCTATAACGTAGTCGCTGTCGTGCCAAAAGGGATAGCGCAGTGAAAAGCTGCAGTTTTTAACGGTAACGCCGCGGCATTCTTTAAGCGCGGATTCTCCGTCTGCCGGTCCGGCAAACGTGCAGTTTTCTACCGTAGTGTCCGAAAGATTGTAAAGCGCGCGCTCTTCGTCAAACGTCTTGCCATAAATTCTATTCATATTAATATTATAGGATATAAGACGCTTTATGTCAATGCTTTTTCGGAAACGGCGCGGGTGCGGGCGATAATATTGTCGAAAAATAGAGGGCGTAACAAAAATTGTGAAACTTTAACGAAAGTTAAAAGATTTTTATTGCAAATTGAGTAAATATATGGTAAAATTTACGGTATGCAGGAAATAATCGAACTTATCAATAAAGCCGAAATTCAGGCGGCTGAAATAAAGGCTAACGCCCTTGCAAAGGCGGCTGAAATAGCTGCCGCGGCAGAGGAGCGCGCGGCAGATATAGAAAAGCTTTGCGAATCGGATTGCAAGGCCCTGCGCGAGCAGATAGCGAAAAATGCGGCAGCGGAAGCGCAGAAGCGCTATGACGACGAAATTACGGTCAACAGGGCAAAGGCTGCGAAGTACTGCGCCGACCGTTTAAAGGAAACCGACAAAACGGTAAACGATATAGTGCGGAGGATAACGCGTGGCAGTCGTTGAAATGAGCAAACTCAATCTTATCGCGCTCGAATACGACAGGGATAAAATTCTAAATGCCCTGCAACGCACTCGGGCCACTGAGATTAAGCTCCACGGCGAAACCGAAAATACTCAACCGTTTGAAACGGACACAGAGGCTTTGCGTGACCGTCTTGCAAAATGCGAGGCGGCGCTCGAAGTCCTTTTGCGGCGTGTCGAAAATTATTACAAGGAAAATAAAATCAAGTCGGATAACCTCGGTGAAGTCGAAGTAAGTTATAGCGAATTTATAAACGCCCGCGATAGTGCGGAGCAAACGGAGAGTTTGATAGCGCAAATTAATTCACTGCTTGACGATGAGAGGGAGCAGCTTGCAGAGCTGGCAAGAATTAAACGTCTTGCGTCTGCGGCGAAGATTTATTCAAACTTAAACAGCCCGCTGCACACGGAAAATTCGGCGCACACTTTAACGAGAATGGGCACGGTGCCCGCCCAGCAGAAAGAAAATTTCATTAAGGCGGCTGCGGGAATTTCCCTACTATCGTATAAGTTTATGGCTTCCGACGGCGAAAGCGAGCTGATTATGTTTGCCGCGCACAAGGCGGCAAATGCCGAGGTCGGCGACCTGTTGCAGAGCGCAAGCTTTTCTTTATGTCCCTTTGACGACAGCCGCACCGGTATAGAGTTCTATCAGTCGTTAATCGAACAAGCGGACAAAATTACCCATAAAATCAATGAAATAAGCAACGAAATTTTATCGTTCGATAAACGCATACGCGAGCTGAAAATCTATTGCGATTTCGTAGGGTTCGAGCTGGAAAAAGCCGAACAGTGCGAAAAAATGCGCAAGACGCAAAAGACCTTTCTTTTAGAGGCGTACGTTCCTACGGAAATGCGCGAAGGAGTAGAGGGGGCTTTAAACGAAGCGGCAAGCGCGGTCTGGTACGAATTTTCGCAGCCGTCCGAAGACGAGCAGCCTCCGACGTTGCTGAAAAATAATAAAATCGTAAAAAACTTCGAAGCGGTGACGGACATGTATTCGCCCGTCAATTACCGCGAATTCGACCCCAACACGGTTATGGCGTTCTTTTACAGTCTGTTTCTTGGCTTTATAATGGGCGACGTTATTTACGGTTTGCTGATGTCGGTAATCGGCGGGTTTGTATATTTCAGGTCCAAGCGCGAAACGGGTATGAAGAAGCTTGCGGGCGTATTTGCCGTCGGCGGAATATTCGCAATACTTTGGGGCTTTTTGTTTAATTCGTTTTTGGGAATGGCGGCGTTGCCGCAGACCGTTATGCCAGACGCTATGAGCGGACGGTATTCGCTTATGGGCATACAAATTCCGTCGGTACTCATTATCAGTATGATAATCGGCATAGTTCAACTCGGCGCGGGCTACGCCTGCCGCGCGGTTCAGTGCTGGCGCAGGGGCGATATTTGGGGCGGAATTTTCGACGGCGTAAGCTGGGCCATGTTTATGGTCGGCGTGCTGCTTGCCGTAATAGGGCTCGTCGAAGATTTCAACGCTTCCCCGCTTGCGCTTGCGGGCGGAATAATTGCGGGCGGGTCGCTGCTCTTGGCAATGCTGACCGCAGGCAGAAAGGAAAAGATAGTCGGCAAATTTACCAAGGGCTTCGGCGCGGCGTACGGCGTTATAAATATAGTTTCCGACATTTTAAGCTATGCAAGGCTTTACGGACTGATGCTGTCGGGCGCGGTAATCGCGCAGATAATTTCGGGCTTTGTGGTGACCGGCTACAACGGCAGCACGCCGTTTCTTTTCAGCGGTAACGCGGGGCTTATAATTCTCGGCGTGGTGCTTATGGTAGTAGGGCATATCTTCAACCTTGCGATAGGTCTGCTCGGTGCGTATATCCACGACGCAAGGCTTCAATACGTCGAGTTTTACGGCAGGTTCTACGAGGGCGAGGGAACGCTGTTCAAGCCCCTCGGCTCGGATATGAAGCACACTTATCTCGTTTTAAATGAAAATAATTAATATAAAATTCGGAGGTTTATTATTATGGAAACAGGTTATATAATCGGTATAATCGGAATTGCGCTTTGCGTGTTGCTTTGCGGTATCGGCTCGGCTTACGGCCTTTACAAGACGGGCGGCGCGGCTGCGGGCGTGCTTGGCGAGGACCCCAAAAAGTTCGGTAAGGTGCTCGTTCTCGTGCTCCTTCCCGCAACGCAGGGTATCTACGGCTTTATTATCGGCATCATAGGCTCGTCGTCGCTTGTCGAAGCAATGTCTGCGGCGCAGGGCTGGGCGCTTTTCGGCGCGGTTATGCCAATGGCGGTTTCGGGCTTCGTAACGGGTATTTTGCAGGGCAAATCGGCAGTCAACTGTATATACGCCGTAGGTAAGCAGGAATCGCTTGGCGGTAAGCTTATCATTTACCCCGCAATGATAGAGTTCTACGCAATTCTCGGACTTATCATTTCTATAATGGTTATCTGATTTTCAAACGACGCACCGCGTCGGGGCGGCGCAATGTCGCCCCGATAAAGTAAGAGGTATTCTATGAGTGAACAGGCGATAGTCGAAAAAATAATAGCCGACGCCGAAACGGAGGCGCAGGCAATAATAGCCGACGCCGAAAAAAAGGCGGCGGCGGTCGTCGCGGCTGCCAACGGGCGCGCCGAAAGGCGGCTGAAAGGCGAAAGGGAAGCGGCTGAAAGGAAAGCGCAGAGCGTGCTTGACGGCAAGGCTGCAACCGCGCGTCTCGACAGTGCGAAGATAATGCTCGGCGAAAAGCGCGCCGTAATCGACGAGGTTTACGCCCGCGCGCTTGCGGCTATGCGCAATATGGGTAAGGCGGACGCCCTGCGTTTTTGCGGACGCCTGCTGTCCGAGTACGCCGAGGAGGGCGACGAGATAGTATTCGCCGATAATTTTCCGTATGCGCAGGATGCGGCTAAGCTTGACGCGGTTAAGGAAAAGAAGCTAAAAGTTTCGCCCAAAAAGGCGGCGATTGACGGCGGTTTCCTGCTTATAGGCGCTACCTCGGATAAAAACCTTTCGTATTCCGCCATACTTGCCGCGGACAGAGAGGACAATCAGGCTGAAATAGCGGGCAAAATTTTTTCGGTTTAAACGATTGCGACCTGCGCGGTCGGTAATATTTTGGAATTATTAAAATGGCTAAGGATTTGACTTATACGAACGGCGTTATCGCCGTGCGTGAAAAATATCTTTTGAACGATAAGATATTAAAGCTCTGCGAAGCGGGGGCAGAGGACGCGCTGCGTTCTCTTTCCGAAATCGGCTTCGGCAAGGACGCGCAGGTTTCTTCGGTGTACGACTATGAAGAGTTGGTTGCCGCGGACGAGCGCTCGATTGACGAATTCATACGCGAATACGCACCCTCTAAGGCGGAGCTTGAATATCTGCTTTCCCCGCGCGACTTTCACAATGCCAAGGCGCTTGTAAAGGCGGTTTATCTCAATCTGGACGCCGAAAAGCTTCTCGCCCCGGACGGACTTTATTCCGCGGACAAAATACTCGAATGTATCAGGGAAAACGCATTGCAGCCGCTCAACGCGCATCTGCGTCAGGCGATAGCGGACGCGGCGGAGCTGTTTGCAAAGGGGAACGCCTCCGGCTCGGAAATAGGGCTGATTTTCGAAAAGGCGCAGTTTGCGCATTTAAGCGCGGTCTGTAAGAAAAATCTTCTTTTGAAAAAGCTTATTGCGGTTAAGGCGGATATGACGAATATTTTAACCGCGCTCAGAAGCGACGGCAGCGACTATGCAAAACGGTGCTTCGTAAGCGGCGGAAGGCTTGCGGAAAGCAGGCTGATGCAGCTTTTCGGAGAGGATAAAAAACGCGTTGCGGACTCGTTCAGGGACACGCCGTATTACGACTTTATAAAAAGCTGCTTAGACGCGACCGCCGCGGCAATGCCCCTTACAGCGGCCGAAAGAATTGAGGAAAGCTACGAGGCGGAGCTGCTTGCGGCAAGAAGATACGATTTAAAGCGCAGTCAGCCTTTCCTTTATTACGTATTCAGAAGAAGGGCGGAAAACGCGAATGTGAGAATACTTTTCGTTTGCCTGCTTGCGGGCATGCGCGAGGCGGACGTAAAGCGAAGACTCAGGGCGGTGTAATATGAATGAGGGCAGACTTGCAATCGTCGGCGACGGCGACAGCATAACGGTGTTCAAGGCGGCGGGCGTTGCTACGTTTCCCGCCGAAAGCGCGGAAAAGGCGCAGACCGTTCTGCGCAGAATAGCAAAGGATTATCAGGTTATATTCCTCACCGAGGAATACGCTCGCGCGATTGCCGATTTTTTAAAGCGGTTCGACGAGCAGCCCTATCCCGTTATATTGAGCATACCGTCTAAAAACGGCAGCTCGGGTTACGGCATAGAACAGATGAAGAGCGCAATGGAACGCGCGCTCGGCGTAGATATATTATTCAACGATTAACGGCGCAAAGGAGTTGCATTTTGGGAAAGACGGTTAAAATTTCAGGCCCGCTTATCATTGCGGAGGGTATGGCAGACAGTAAGATGTTCGACGTCGTGCACGTTTCCGACAAGGGGCTTATCGGCGAGGTTATCGAGCTTCGCGGCGACAAGGCTTCTATACAGGTTTACGAGGAAACGTCGGGATTGGGTCCCGGCGAGGACGTCGTATCAACGGGCGAGCCTCTCTCGGTAGAGCTTGCGCCCGGCTTGCTTTCGGGCATATACGACGGTATTCAGCGCCCGCTTACGACGCTGTTTTTCAAGTATGGCTCGCGCATTTCCCGCGGGGTTTCGGTAAACAATCTCGACAGGGAAAAGAAGTGGCATTTTTCGCCCCGCGTAAAGTCGGGCGACAGCGTTTGCGAGGGCGACGTGCTGGGCGTCGTTCAGGAAACGGAAATAATCGAACATAGAATTTTAGTCCCCAACGGAATGACGGGCAAGGTCGTTTCCGTGGAAGAGGGGGATTTTACCATAGAGGATACGGTTGCGGTAATTCAGACGGGTCTTGGCAAAAAGCCCGTCAGCATGCTTAGAAAATGGCCCGTGCGCCGCGGCAGACCGTATAAGGAAAAGCTTATGCCCGATACGCCTATGGTGACGGGTCAGCGCGTAATAGACACCCTGTTCCCCGTCGCCCGCGGCGGTGTTGCGTCAGTGCCGGGGCCTTTCGGCAGCGGCAAGACGGTTGTTCAGCATCAGCTTGCAAAGTGGGCGGACGCGGACATCATAGTTTACGTGGGCTGTGGCGAGCGCGGCAACGAAATGACGGACGTACTCAACGAATTCCCCGAGCTTATCGACCCCAAGACTGGACACCCCATAATGAAGCGCACCGTGCTTATCGCGAACACCTCGGATATGCCTGTCGCCGCGCGTGAGGCGTCCATTTACACGGGTATAACCATTGCGGAATATTTCCGCGATATGGGATACAACGTCGCGATTATGGCGGATTCGACCTCGCGCTGGGCGGAGGCTTTAAGGGAAATGAGCGGCAGACTCGAAGAAATGCCGGGTGACGAGGGATACCCCGCGTATCTTGCAAGCCGTCTTGCGGAATTCTACGAGCGCGCTGGTATAGTCAGAATACTCGGCAGTCAGGAGCGGCAGGGCTCCGTTACCGCGATAGGCGCGGTTTCGCCCCCGGGCGGCGATTTGTCCGAGCCCGTTGCACAGGCAACGCTGAGAATTGTAAAGGTGTTCTGGGGGCTTTCCGCCTCGCTTGCTTACAAACGCCACTTTCCCGCTATCGACTGGCTGATAAGCTATTCGCTGTACGCCGATAAAATGCAGGACTGGTATAACGAATTCGTCAGCTCGGACTTTTTGAGATACCGCCAGTTTATAATGACGGTGTTGCAGGAGGAGGCGGCGCTTAACGAAATAGTCCGCCTCGTCGGTATGGACGCGCTTTCCTCGCGCGACAGACTGACCATGGAAACGGCTAAAATTATCCGCGAGGATTATCTGCACCAGAACGCATTCGACGACGTGGACACGTACACATCGATGAAAAAGCAGTACCTTATGTTAAAGCTTATATACGAATTCGATACCCGTGCAAGGGAAGCGGTTGCGTCGTTTGCATCGGTAGAGGATGTTCTGGCGTCATCGTGCAAGGACAGAATAGGCCGCGCAAAATTTATTCCCGAGGACAGGCTGGAAGAATTCGACGAAATAGCAAAGCTTATAAATACGCAGATGCAGTCGCTCTGCCGTGGAGATGAGGAAAATGTTTAAGGAATATAAGACAATCCGCGAGGTCGTCGGTCCCCTTATGGTGGTCGACGGCGTAGAGGGTGTAACCTATAACGAGCTGGTTGATATAGTATGCGCCGACGGCGATATTCGCCGCGGTAAGGTGCTTGAAATTAACCGCGACAAGGCGGTGGTTCAGCTATTCGAAAATTCGCAGGGCTTGCAGATTTCGGGCGCAAAGGCCCGCTTTACGGGCCATAGCCAAAACCTTGCATGTTCGCGGGATATGCTGGGCAGAGTGTTCGACGGTATGGGCAACCCTCGCGACGGCGGCGCGCCCGTAATCCCCGAAAAGGTTTTAGACATCAACGGCGAGCCGATTAATCCCGCCGCGCGCGACTATCCCGACGAATTTATTCAGACGGGTATTTCGGCGATAGACGGTCTTAACACCCTCGTTAGAGGACAGAAGCTGCCCGTGTTTTCGATGAGCGGTCTGCCTCACGCCGAGCTTGCGGCGCAGATAGCGCGTCAGGCAAAGGTAAGGGGAACGGACAGTAAGTTCGCCGTAGTATTTGCGGCGATAGGCATAACCTTCGAGGAGGCTCAGTATTTCGTAGAGGACTTTAAGAAAACGGGCGCGATTGAGCGGACTGTGCTTTTTACCAACCTTGCAAACGACCCCGCTGTCGAGCGTATCGCAACTCCGCGTATGGCGCTTACCTGCGCTGAATATCTTGCGTTTACCTGCGGCATGCACGTCCTTGTAATAATGACCGACATTACTAACTATGCAGAGGCTCTAAGAGAAGTTTCCGCCGCACGGCGCGAGGTTCCCGGCAGGCGCGGATACCCCGGCTATCTGTATACCGACCTTGCGACCATTTACGAGCGGGCGGGCAGAATAAGGGGCTGCGACGGCTCTATTACGCAGATACCTATTTTAACTATGCCCGAGGACGACAAGACCCACCCCATACCCGACCTTACGGGCTACATCACCGAGGGACAGATAATGCTGTCGCGCGACCTCTACAAAAAGGGAATAAACCCGCCGATAGACGTATTGCCCTCTCTTTCGAGGCTTAAAGACAAGGGTATCGGCAAGGGCAAAACCCGCGAGGACCACGCGGGAACGATGAACCAGCTTTTCGCCGCTTATGCGAGCGGTAAAGAGAGCAAAGAGCTTTCTGCAATTCTGGGCGACGCCGCGCTTTCCGACGTCGACAAACTTTACGCAAAGTTTGCCGAAGAGTTCGAAAAGGTGTACGTAAATCAGGGCTTCAACGCCGACCGTACAATCGAGGAAACGCTTGATATAGGCTGGGAGCTTTTGAAAATACTGCCCGTGGGCGAATTGAAGAGAATAAAGCAGGAATTAATTGATAAATACTTAAACAAATAGCGGCAACAAGGAAAACCGCGCTTTTCCGCAGTTGCACTCAATTTGCGCAAACCTGCGCCTCAGCGGTGTGAATGCCCGCAATTAAATAATAAGTTTGCCCGTAAGATTGCGGGCAGAGCGGCAGAGCCGCTTAAAACACGGAAAAATTAATTCGCAGAATAGAATTTATTTTTCGTGAATAGGAAGATTATGGCAAGACTTAACGTAAACCCTACGCGAATGGAGCTGAAAAAGCTTAAAGCGCGGCTTGCAACGGCAGTGAGAGGGCACAAGCTATTAAAGGATAAATCCGATGAAATGGTGCGCCGCTTTTCACTGATAATAAAAGAAAACAAGCGTCTCAGGGATGAGGTGGAAAAAGAGCTTTCCGAAACCCTGCGCCGCTTTTCCGTGGCGCGTTCGGTCACACCCGCATATCGCGCGGAAACGGCGTTTTCCATGCCGACCGTAGCCGTTAAGGCAGAGTGCGGTACCTCAAGCGTTATGGGCGTGGATGTACCCGATATTCGGCTTGTAAACGAAAAACGCGCCGACGGGCTGCCGTACGCGTATTCGGAAATTACCAGCGAGGCGGACTTTTCCGTTGCGCAGGCGTCAGCGCTGCTGCCTAAAATGGTCGCTCTTGCGCAGACGGAAAAGACGGTAAGAATGCTTGCCGCCGAAATCGAGCGCAACAAGCGCCGTGTCAATGCGCTTGAATACGTAATGATACCGCAGCTGGAAGAAACAATTAAGTATATAAAGAGTAAGCTTGACGAAAACGAGCGCGCTGCCGTAATACGGCTTATGAAAGTAAAAAATAAAGCGTAAAAAAAGCCTTCCCGCAGGAAGGCTTTTTTGTTTGGATTAAATCATACCTTTAATCATTTCTATTATGACGTCGGTCATATCCACGTAAGAAGCGTCACCCTTAACCGTATCGGGAACGGTGACAGTGTCGTTATGCGTGTAAATTTCCGCGTAGCCCTTAACTTTTGCCGATAAAGCAGGAGCTGCCGCTTCTGCCGTGGGTGCGCCGCCCGCGGGCATGTGCATGGAAACGTCTATATCCGTAACGAAGCTTGCCGCCGAGAAAGCGCCGTTTTCGTCAAGTGCGAAATACAAATCGAACTTGAATTTATTGAAGGTTATCGACTTTTTAAGCTGCGCAATCTGGTCTGCAATATCGCCGCCCTCAGTCCCGGCGATTTTCCAGATTGTGTCCTCGGTTACGCTCATTTTGAATTTGACGCCCTTGCTGTCGTCCACGGTGATTTTAACGCCGAACTGCTGCATAAGGGCAAGAACCTCCGCAACCGAAACCGCGTTCTGAGCTTCGTAGAATGACGTAGGCGTTATTATTTCGTCGTTGCCGCCGGGTGCGAACGCGGCGATAAGCTCGCTCATATTTATTTTTATTTTGTCCTCGCCCGAAGTTGCGTAAACGAAATCGCCGCCGTGGTAAACGGTTCCGGCAAATTCGTTGTTCGTGCTCTGCCCGCCGCTTATCTGCGAGTTTTTCATATTAATCGAGCCCTGTCCGCCTATGCCCGTTTCGCTTAAGGACATTTTATAGTCGAGACCTATCGAAAAGCTCGTGCTTGACACACCCGCCAAATCTATAGAAGCGGAAAGGTCTGTCTTAACGCCCAAATTGAGCGAGGTAGCATCGCCGAAAACATTTTCTGTGTCTATAGTGTTAATAATCGCCGTAAGTTCCTCGGACGACTTTTCCTTGTAGTTGCCGGGGATTATGCCCGCGCCCTCATCGGTAGTTGCTCCGCAGCCCGCGAAGGCAAGCATGGATACCGCTACCGCAGAAGCCGCAAAAGTCGCAAATTTCTTTTTCATAGCAATTCCTCCATCGTTATTGTATTCAATTATATACCAGTAATTATCCGCTGTCAACAAAATAATTAAAAAACGCACGGCGTGGAACCGTACGCTTTTTACAAATCGAAGGCTATTGCGGTTATGTCGTCGTCGAAGCTCGATTTGAAGTGCTTTAAATTGTTTTCGAGGTTTTTTATAAATTCCTCTGCTGTGCGCGAAACCGAAAGGGTCTTAATCGCGCCCTCCGCGCCGAACATATCGCCGCGCGCGTTCTTGCACTCGGTAACGCCGTCTGTAAGCAGTACGAGAATATCGCCCTTTTTATAAGGTATAACGTCCTCGTAGTAGGAGGGGTTGTCAAACCAGCTGGATACGGGCGGGGAATTGAGCATTATGCGCGTTATGCCTGTTCCCGTCTTTAACAGTATGGGCACGTTGTGCCCCGCCATGGAATAGGTTATGCTGTCCTCGTCAATTCTTACAACGGCGACGGTAACGTAATTCCGCTCGTCAAGGTTGAGCGCCGAGAATTTGCGGTTAAGGTTTTCAATCGCCTTTGCGGGTGAAAATTCCGTCTTGTCGTAAGCCGCCTTGACGAAGGCGGAAAGCATGCCCGCCGAAATTCCCTTGCCCGAAACGTCGGCTATTACGCCGCACGCCGAGTTTCCGACAGTAAACACGTCCGGCAGGTCGCCGCCTATGTCGCGGCAGGGCACGTACATATAAGAGTAGCGTTTCCCGCCCGCCCAGTTTCCCGCAGGCAGCAGCCGCTGCTGTATGCTTTTGGCGGTTTGCAGCTCCTGTGCAATTTCAAGCTCGAACGCGTCGTCGATAATGCCCATACACAAATCGCCGCCGAGCGGTTTTACGGTAAGCGAGTAAGAAACCTCGTGGTTTAAACCGTTGTTTATCACTCTCTGAAATATTCTGCGGTTGACTTCCTTTTTTTGCAGGCGCGCTTCGTTGAAGGCATCTTTAAGCTGACAGCCTCGGCAGTCAGCGCCGTTGCAGCGGGCGGAGGAATGGGCGCAACAGGTAATATCCCCCAGCGAGCCCGACCTGTCGAAAGGGAAAAGATTTTTAAACGCGGCGTTTGAAAAAACCGCCTTTAAATTTTTATCTATGACGACCACTGCAGTGGGCACGCCGTCGATTATGCGCTTTAAATACTTGCCTGTCATACCGTGTAAAATTTAAGTTTATTTTCTGCTATCCGCGCCTTTAAGGGAATGTTCTTGTACAGCTCGCCGTCTGCTTGCAGAGTGTAATCGTTGCCCTCGGGTATAAATTCCACTTCCTTGACTTTGACGGTTTTCGCCTGCTTTACGGAATTGACCTTGCCGCGCATAAGCTTTATAAACGCGCCTATCATTGCAATTTTGGAAATGTAGTCTACCATAATAAGGTTGAGGTATCCGTCGTCGATTTTCGCTTCGGGGAACATCTTTATGCCGCCGCCGAACTGTCTGCCGTTGCCCACCGCCGCGATAAGACCGAAGTGGCGCTCCTCAGTGCCGTTGTAGCGCACCGTAAAATCGTGGCTTTTGAATTTGACGAGACTGACCAGCAGCGCGCGCAGATATTTCGAGCGTTTTAAATATTTGCCTGCGTAAGCACGTTCGAGCACGTCGACGTCAATGCCCATTCCGAAGGCGTTTAAGCTTCTCAGTCCGTTTTCGAACTCTACGTAGTCAATTGCGCGCGGCGCGTTTTGAACTATCAGCCTCGCGGCTTTTTTGACATTTGCGGGTATACGCGCCGATTCGGCAAAGTCGTTTCCCGTACCCAACGGAATTATGCCGAGGCTGTTGTTCTCAAAATCCACAAAGGAGTTAAGTACCTCGTGTAGCGTTCCGTCGCCGCCCAGGACTATAAGTGAGTTGCCTTTGGCGGATGTGACCTCTGTTGTAATGTCGTCTACGTCGTGCTTTTCCTTGGTAACGTGCAGAGTATAGTCAACACCCGCCGCGTCAAACACGGCTTTGACCTTTGCGAATTTTCTGCGCTTTTTCTTCAAGTTCACTTCGTTTATCAAAAGATGAAACATTTTATCCTCTCGTATACTCAACAATTATATACCAAATATTTAATTATTGCAATTAATTTAAAAAAGTGCTACAATAAAAATATGAAATTGACCGTATCCGAAAAACTTTATGCGCTTGCAAAGGCGTGCCCGTTTCCTCTGTACGTAGTGGGCGGGTTCGTGCGCGATGCGCTTGCGGGTCTGGGCGAGTCCTGCGATATAGATATTTGCGCCCCTGCCGATGCGGAGGCGTTCTGTTCCGTCGCTGTGAAGTGCGGCGCGGAGATAGACGCGGTATACCGCAACACGGGCACCGTAAAGCTTGGCTTCGGGCGGGAAAAGTACGAATTTACCTGCTTCCGCTCGGACGAATATGTGCGCGGCATTCATACGCCAGTCAAAACTTTTTTTACCGACGAAATAACTCTGGATGCGCGCCGGCGCGACTTCAAGTGCAACGCGGTTTATTACGATATTGCCGCGGGTGCGCTCTGTGACCCGCTAGGCGGTGTGGCGGATATAGAAAATAAAATTATAACGACCGTAGCGGACGCGGACAAGGTTTTCGGCGAGGACGGGCTGCGACTTATGCGCCTTGCGCGGCAGGCGGCGCAATTAGGGTTTACCCCGACGGACGAGTGCCTTGCGGGCGCGCGGAATAACCGTGCGCTTATCGCCGACATATCAGTCGAAAGGATTTACGCCGAGCTCGACGCTCTGCTGCACGCCGACGGTAAATACGGTGTAAGCGGCGCCCAGTACCGCGGCATGAAAATTTTGGATGAAACGCGCGTGCTCGACGTTATTTTGCCCGAGCTTGCTCTCGGCAGAGGAATGGCTCAGAACGCGGCGTTCCACAATCACGACGTGTTGGAGCATAGCTTGCGCACAGTGCTGTACGCGGATAAAAGCATTAGGCTTACCGCGCTGTTGCACGACGTAGGCAAGCCGCGCGCATTTATCGACAGCGGAAAATATTACGGACACGAAGTCGTCGGCGCGGAAATAGCAGAAGCAATCTGCGCGCGGTTGAAGGTTGCAAAGCGCCTTACCGCAGAGACCGTGCGGCTGACGCGGCTGCACATGTACGATTTGAAGGGCGACGCGCGCGAAAGCAAAATAAGGAAACTGATAGTGGACAACCTCGATATATTCGATAAGCTGCTTTTTATAAAGCAGGCTGATTTTTCCGCTTGCCGCGACGACCTTTCCGAAGCGCCATGCGTGACGAAGTGGCGCAATATATTCGGCAAAATGGAGGAGGAGGGCGCGCCTTTCACCTTAAAACAGCTTGCGGTTAAGGGTGACGAGCTGATTGCGGCGGGATTGCCCGCGGCGTCGGCGGGAACGGTGCTTAAAAGGCTTTTGTACGACTGTGCGCTCAATCCTGCCCTAAACGATAAAAAAACTTTGCTGGCGCGTGTAAAAAGGGCAAATTTATTTGACAATCCGCAGTAAATATTATACAATTTAAGCACCTTGCATACCGCTTGGTGGTATGCCGATTAAGTCCGGGAGGTAAAAACAATGAAAACTTACGAGATGCTTTACATTTTGGACGCAGCCGTTTCCGATGAGGGAAAGGAAGCGTTTGTAAAAAAGTTCGAAGATATAGTAGTATCTTCAAACGGTAAAGTCGTATCCACCGACAAGTGGGGCGTTAAAAAGCTTGCTTATCCCATCAAATATAAGCACGACGGCTTTTACGTTTTAATGACTTTCGAAGCAGACAGTTCGGCAGTGAAAGAGCTTGACAGAGTTGCGGGCCTTTCTTCCGAGGTTTTAAGAAGAGTTATTACAGTTAAGAATTAAGGAACAGAAGATGAACAAAGTATTTTTAATAGGAAATTTAACCCGTGATCCCGAATTGACGGAAACGACCTCGGGCGTGGCGCTTTGCCGCTTTGCTATTGCCGTAAACAGAAACTACGGCTCGGCAGACGGTGAGAGAAAGACCGACTTTTTCAACGTGGTTGCATGGCGCGGCCTCGGCGAAACGGTTGCCCGCTACGCTAAAAAGGGCAACAAGGTTGCCGTAAGCGGCTCGATAGAGCTTCGCAATTACGAGGACAGTCAGGGCGTAAAGCGCACGGGCGTTGACATCGTGGCTCAGGACGTGGAATTCCTGACGCCGAAGGGTAACGGCGGGGACGGGTTTGCCGAAGCTCCCTCGCAGCAAGGCGCTAAAAGGGCAAGCTTGCAGGCGTTTGACGACGACGGCGACATACCTTTCTAAGCAGTTTATCAAGGAGGTCAATTATGGAAGAAAACAAGACGGCGGCAGCCC
This sequence comes from uncultured Eubacteriales bacterium, assembly GCA_949745625.1. Classification (GTDB taxonomy): domain Bacteria; phylum Bacillota; class Clostridia; order Christensenellales; family Borkfalkiaceae; genus Coproplasma. The sequence goes on from CATJZR010000134.1 coordinate 20,347, forward strand.
CCAAAAAGAGTTATAAAAAGATGCCCCGCAGAAGAGTTTGCGTATTCTGTCAGGAAAAAGTAACCGAAATAGATTATAAGGATATAACCCGTTTAAAGAAATTCGTTGCGGAAAGCGGCAAAATTATGCCCCGCAGAATGACGGGCACCTGCGCAAAACACCAGCGCGAGCTTTCCACCGCTATCAAGCGTGCGAGAGTTTCCGCACTGCTTCCCTTCAAGGCGGAATAAAAAAACAAAGACCTTATTTAACGATAGGGTCTTTTTTTGTGTTGTAATATTGACACGCGTTATAAAATATCGTATAATAATACAAAAAAAGGGGAAAAGTATATGGAATTATCGGTAAAAGACGAAGACGGTACATATTATTTGTACAACGAATCGTTCTGGACTTCCAAAAAATCGCTTACCGTTGACGGCGTTGCCGCTACCAAATTAGCGAAAAGAACTTTCAGGGTCGAGCGGTCGGCAAAACCGAGCGAAGACCACGTTAACTACGGTCAAAACACGGAATTATCGTTCACCGCAGACGAAGCTTCGGCGCAGAAAAGTCAACCCGAATACGAAGATTTCAACGTCAAAGGCAATTTTTTAACGGGCGTAAGCCTCGTATCAAACAGTGGGAAGACTGTCGTTCTTGCCAAAAATAAGTGGTACGATTGGTTAATGATATTTTTCCCGGTAATCGGAATTCCTTTCGGTATAATATTTTGCGGAGCTATAGGCGCATTTTTCTCGACACTGTTTACGATGCTTGCCGCTGTGTTAAACGCAAATATCGCGCGTTCCAAAAAACCTATTGCAGTTAAAATACCGCTTCAAATCGTTATTGGAGTAATAGCTAACGCGTTTTGGTTTGCTATTTGGTACGTTATAGCGGTGCTCATTTTATCTGCGCTTTAATTAAGCAGGCAATAAAAATAAAAATGTTGTGGCTTTACGGCACAACATTTTTTTATAGGGTAAATTTATGAAAAACAAATTACAAATAAGATTGATACTTTGCGTATGCGCATTTATCAGCGTGTTTACCGCGCTTTTAATCGTCGCGTCGTTTTTCGATTTGGCAATTTCGCGCTTTTTAACTGCGGGCAGCCTGCCCGACGGCGAATATTACTCGACTAACGGTTTTGCGCTTTTCGTCGAAATTCTCGGCTTTTCCGCGTTCTATTTTTCGGGCGCAATCGCTTCGATAATCTGCGTAAACGCGGCGCTGAAAATGTCCGACGGCGACAGGTTTTTCTTTATAAAAGAGCTGAGGGGTTGGGCGCACAAAATCATACAAGGAGTAATAATTGTCGGCTTTTCCGCGTTCGCGGTATACGAAACGTACTGCGTCGTGCACGAGGCGTTCAAATATCCCGAAAAGTATTTGCAGGACGCATTGCAGGGTACCAACGCCGCGTTTACGCTTAATAGCGGCTACCTTATAGCTGTGCAGGTGGTTTTTGCCGCGGTGCTTGCGGGCTTGATTTTGGCTTTGCTTGCGCGCGTCAAAAAGGAAACCGCTATTACGCTTCTGAAAATAGCCGTAATTTTGTTCGCGGTAGAGCTTATGTACCTTGCCGTGGTCGACGCGGTAAAAACCCCGATAGGCAGAATGAGGTTCAGAACCATGAACGCGCTCGGCGACTTTTCATACTATACCCCGTGGTACGTCATAAACGGACCCCGCAACGCAACGACGCTTGGAATAATAATTCCGTCGGGCGGAACGCCGTCCTCTGAAATTCTCATAGGCGCTGCTTCCGATACCTGCAAGTCTTTTCCGTCGGGGCACACCTACGGCGCGGCAATGTCGTTTGCGCTGGTTTGCCTGCCCGACCTTTTCGAACGGTTCAAAAAAACGTACGTCAAGGCTATCTGCTGGATAGCGCCCGCAGTCTATACCTTTACGGTAGCTATATGCAGAATAGTGGTGGGGGCGCACTTTTTATCGGATGTGCTCGTCGGCGGCACGCTTGCGTTCGCGCTGGTTATGATTTTAAGGGAAGTCGTAATTTTAAAGGGCGCGCATTTCAGGGCGTTTAAAAAAGCAGCGGAGGATACCCCGCAAGAATAAAACAAACCACGGAGCGGTTAACCGCTCCGTGGTTTTATTTTCTTTGATAAAAGATAGTTGCAGCCGGCTTCAAAAAGTTTCGGCAGAAAATCAGCCTCACGGAATTTAATTTATTTCAAGCATTTCAAAATCAAAATATGGGCTATCCAAAAATTCTATTAAGCTTATGTTAAAGCCCTGTGCAAGCAGCATCACGGTCGAAAGTGTTACCGTCTTATTTTTTTCGCTCATAATACAGCCCAAACGGCTGTGCGAAAGACCGCTGTTTTTTTCCAACCTGTATTGCGACATATTGTATTTTAAAAGCAATTCGCTTGTGCGCATAGCAACGGCTTTGTTAACGCTCATTAAATTATCCATAAAAAAATTATAAATTATTATGGCATAATGCTTGCGCAAGTATACTTGCCTATGTTAATATTGTTATATATTACTAACGGAGGTTAAGTATGAACAAATGTACAAAGTGCGGAATGGAGTTCGAGGGTAACTTTTGTCCGTATTGCGGTGAAAAGCGCAGTGAAGTCAATTTTTGCAGAAACTGCGGCGAAAAGGTGGACTTGGGTTTGCAATTTTGTCCGACCTGCGGTCATCCGTTGAATGCGACAAAAACCGTCGTAAGAGAAAAACAGGCTGCGTCGGGAAATTTCAAGGAAAAGCTTTACTGTTTACTTAAATATGTTCCCGTATTTGCATTCAGTCTGTTTTCGGTGTTGTTGTTTATTTTTTACATAGCGCCCGTTGCATCGGTTCCTTTTTTTGGTGGACTGGGTTCGGTTTACTCGTTTAATGAGGGTATATTAGAAGCGTTTCCGGAATTAAAGGGCGAAATGATTTCACTTATTATTTTTGCGGTGTTGGCACTTTTATGCGCCGTCGGCTCGTGGGTTGTACTGCTCTCCGAAAAAACTAAGTATAAAACTGTAAGAATTGCCAGAATTGACGTCAAATTCAGTCTGATATCCGAGTTTGTCGGTTACGCGTTTTATCTGATTTTCTTACTTCTGGGCAGCATTATCTGCGGCAAAGTATCTGCCGGCGGAGCTGGTGCAGGAGCGTGCCCGATACTTATTTTGGTATTTTCCATAATATTTGCACTTATTGCAGTCGGGTCGAAAGTAGCAAAATATTTACTGAACAAATTCTATCCCGAATATGCGGAAAAGGAATACGAAAGAGAACATGCGGAGTTTGCCGACTATAAAAGCAAACTTGAAAGCGTAATAAACGAAGGCGCGCCCGTAATGCCGACGGACGTTGAGTTTCCCAAAGTGCCCAAGACGGCTGCGCGAATTTTAAAAGCAAAGGCAATATCAAAAGTTTTAAGCGTATCTTTTATATTGGCATCGCTGACGGCATTTTTATTAAAGTTTTTCGGAATGGATGAACCTTTTAACTTAATTAACTATATTTTACCTTTAATCATAATAGTTACGGTTCCTTTCGTAGTTACTTTTCCTGCGTTTTTTATCGTGTAAAACGTATGAAAACCGAGAAATTTTATAAAAAAGCATTCTTAATAATATTAACTTTTTTATGTATTGCAGCAGTAATAATTTTCTGTTCTTTGCTTATGCTCCAATATGTATTAGATTTAATATATGACAATTTGGATATACACGGAATGCATGCAAATAATTTTTATCTTTGGATAAGCATATTTATCGCGATATACGGTATTGCTTCGTTTATATTATCTTTAAGTATCTTATTAAAAATGAGAAAAATTAAAAAAAGGGATAAGGCAGACGGAGAGTTTGGCGAGCAGCTTAAAATGTACGACGAGCAGAAAAAACAATATGCTTGCCGCATAAGGGAAATTACGGAATATAAAAGGAAAAATAAAAGATATTCGCACTGCGTTAAAGCTTATGAAAAGCTTAACCGTTAAAGAATAAAATAAAACAACAACCGCGTAAGCATTATGCTTACGCGGTTGTTTTAATCATCTTTAATACCTAAAAGATAATCGGTAGTCACCTCAAAAAAGTTGCTTATTTTCCAAAGGGTTGCTAAGTCAGGCTCTAATTGCCCTGTTTCCAAATAAGAAATTTTGCGTTGGGTTAATTGCAATTCTTCGGCAAGCTCTTTTTGGCTTAACCCTCTTTCTTTTCTTAAATTTTTCAATCTTTCGGGAAGCATTATTTCCATAATAAAATTATAGAAGAATTTTATCTAAAATACTTGACTTAGATAATAATTATCTATAAAATTAAATTATTAAAATATTAACAAGAGGTAAAATTATGGTAAACGAAAAAGAGCATTGTTATAGTTGCAAACATTATAAGCCGTATTTCACAAAGGGGTATAATCAGTTCGATAGGTGTGATATAGGGCTTTGCTCTAAAAAGAAAACTACGGTTGAAAAACACGCTAATTGTGAACGTTACAGCTGTATGTTTTACGGAAGAGTTAACAGAAAACAAGCTGCGTTAAATGCGATTGCGGAGCATATAAATATATTGGCGGAATTAAAGCAAATTTTGGACGAGGACGACGACGAAGCTATACAAGAACTGTTTTTTGATTTTAAAAATCGTAAGAAATAAATAGGATAAAATAGCGCCTTCCGAATTATGCGGAAGGCGCTATCGTTTAATATGTGATTTGTTTACTTATTAATTCCGTAATTAAGATACGCCGCTCAAGCGTTAGGCTTGCGCTGTCCGAAAACGGCTGTTCCGAGGCGTATCATATTGCTGCCGGCGTCAATACACAAACGGTAATCGCCGCTCATACCCATAGACAGTACGCTTATGCCAGGGGCGCCGTCCTTTAATTTATCGTAAGCGGTGCGCATTTTCCGCGCAAGCGAGGACAGCAGCGCTGCGTCGTCTGAGACGGGCAGCATTGCCATAAGTCCCTTTATTTTCAATGCGGGCATTGCCGCTATGCGTTCGTAAGCAGAGAAAAGCTCGTCAAACTCAAAGCCGCCTTTTGTGACTTCGTTGCCGATATTTACTTGTAAAAGTATATCGGATTTCGCGCCCTTTTTGTGCCCTGCAAGGGAAAGCTCTTCGGCTAAGTCTATTCTGTCAACCGAGTGGTAAAGGTCCACTTTGCCTATCAGATACTTTATTTTGTTGGTTTGCAGTCTGCCGATAAAATGCCGTTTCGGGTTGCCCTCTATCGCGGCGTACTTTTGCGTAAATTCCTGTACGCGGTTGTCGCCTATATCGGTAATTCCCGCCCTGATTGCGGCGTTTATATCCTCGGGCGTCTGCGTTTTTACCGCCGCAACCACCGTCACCTTTTCGCCGTACGGGTTTACCGAAAGCGAGCCGAGCAGACTTTTTACGTTTTCTTCTATCATGCTAACAGGTTGACTTTATTTTTTATTACGAATCTTACGAGGAAGTAACAGCCAACGGCTACGCCGCCGTAGAACGCTATGTTTACCCACATCGTAAGATGTATCGAAATTTTCGACATAGAGTAATTGATATTGCCGAATATCGACTGGTTAAGTACAGACCAAACGAACATAAGTCCGATATAGATTAAAATTGCAATAACCTTGCGGTTTTTTATCGTAAAAAGCTGACCTAAGCACATTATTGCGTAGAACACGAGGAACGACATCGGTACGCTGATAATAATAAAAATAACCAGTTCGACGAAAAACATCGGGTCGGCATTGATAAACCGGTTTAATGTATCGCCCATTTGCGCGAACGAATTTGCGATATCCTCGATTATTTCTGCGGGCAGACCTATAAAGAAAATGCACGCGGAGAGTATACACACGATTATGCTTGCAAACATTACCGCTATCGCCGCGATAAGCTTTGACCAGATAAGTTGGTCGGGCGTGACGGGAAGGGACAGGGTGAGGTATCCGTTGCTCGTAAACAGCGACTGATAAAAGCTGTGAATCCCGAAGAAATAGCCTATAAAGAGCGTGACAAAAATAGAAAATACATAAAACATCACTATTATTGCCGCAAGACCTGCGTTTGAAGTTTCTATTGTTATTCTCGTCAGAATTGCAAGCAGCAGCATCGTCGCCGCGGGTATCGCCGCAACGCGAATGATACTGAAAAGCTCGTGTTTGATAAGCTTTCTTACCATTTGAACACCTCCCTGAAAATTTCGTCAAGCGATTTGCCTTCTTTTTCCTTAATTTCCGCAACCGGCGCGTCCAACGCAATTCTGCCGCGATTCAAAAAAATCGCGTGCGTGAGTATCGGCTCGATGTCCGCAATCAGATGGGTGCAGAGGAAAATAGTCGAGCCTTCGGCGCGGTTACTCATAACCGTGTCGAGAATAAAATCTCTCGCCGCAGGGTCGACGCCCGCAATCGGCTCGTCGAGAATATAAAGCTCGGCATCGCGCGACATAGTCAGTATAAGCCCCAGCTTTTCCTTAGTCCCCTTGGAAAGCGACTTGATTTTCTGCTTTTTGAAAATTTGCAGTCCGTTTAAAAGCGCGTCGCACTTTTCCATATTGAAGTCCTTGAAAAAGTCGGCGCAGTACTTAACCTGTTGCTCTACGGTCATCCAGTTGAAGAGGTAGTTTGCATCGGGCAGATATGCGGTAATTTTTTTGGTTTCCGCGCCGGGGGCTTTGCCGTCTATAAGCAGCTTGCCCGTTCCCGGTTGAAGCATGCCCATTGCAAGCTTTATAAGCGTTGATTTGCCGCTGGCGTTTGGCCCAAGCAGTCCGACCACGCCGCCGCGTTCGACCTTGAAGGAAACGTTGTCCAGCGCGAGTATGCTGCCGTAGCTTTTAAACACGCCGTCACATTCGAATATGTAATCTCCCAAAATTTTTCTCCTTATATATTTGTAAAATTATTATACTACATAGCTATTAAAAAATCAATAATATAATAAAAAACGACGCGTTAAGCGTCGCTTTTTTCCGATTTTTCGAATATCGCCGTCAAGGCGCCGTAGATAATCGTCGGGAAAATATTAAAAATATGATTGTCGAACATACAAATAATCAGTATCGACAGGATAGATAGAGCGACAAAGCATCTTTGCAGAGTTATTTTTCTGAAAAAACTTATCACTGTCTGAGTGCGGTGGATAAGGTATGCGATAAGTCCTACTATTCCGCACGAGCTTAAAAGCTGCAAAACCGTATTGTGGCACATAAGCGGTATAAAGCCCAGTCCCGAGTTGCCGTTGTAGCTGAACTGTACGAAGAACCCCGCCCCGAATATCGGCGACTTTTTGAAGTATTCTATCGCTTCGCGCCAGATTTTCGTTCTTCCGCTTCCGTCAAGCTCTCCGTCGACAATAAGGTTTTCCAGTATAGCTTTAAAGAAATTTAAGACTTGCTCGTGATAAAAGCCTGCGAGAATTAACCCCACGGTCGCCGCGCCGAGAAGGACGCAGATATTCGCAAAGCGGTTTTTGCTTTTTGTAAACAGCATGCCTATGCATAGCGGGTAAATTACTATGCCGCCGACCATTGTCTGTCTGCTGCACGAAAAGAACAGCGCGACGAACAAAATAAAGGAATAAACGGTATATACAAAGCCCCAGCGCTTGTGTACTGCAAGGTATATCGGCGCGGGCACGCACATTAATAGCATAACGCCGTAGGTATTGTAAACGCCCCAGCCGAAAATAAGATTGTATCTGTTTATTGTGCCGTTAACGAAAAGGTCTTCTGTAGTGGCGTACGCAACGATAAGCTCGATTAATAGCAAAATACTGAATGCAACGAATGCATAAGCTATCGTTTCAAAGCCGTTTGCGTCCAATTTTACGTTGTCCTTGAATACGCTGTAAATGCCGAGTATGCACGCGGCTAAAATGAACCCGAAAAGTAGATTTTTGGGTTTGTAATCCGCTGCGAATATTCCGTTAATTATAAGTATGAACGCGAACCCGCACACTCCGAAAAAGACGGGCGTAATTTTAAATTTGCCTTTAACCACCGTTTTAACCAGTCTGCATATCGCAGCGGCTATAAACAGCCCGACTATCGTAAAAATCTGAATATATATTTCGGGGCGGTGGTAGTAGTCGGAATTCCCCATCGAGGTAGAGGGGGTGTTTATAAGCGAAATCGAAACGCTCATAAAAAGGAACAGGTGCAGAACGGGCGTTATATCTTCAAGCAGGAACAGCATTAAAATACCCGTCAGCGCAATGTAGTAAAAAAGCGCTACGTCCCAGCCGAGGTAGTAGCTCGCAAGCGTAAACGCCGCCGTTAAAAACGGAAAATATTTGGAAGATAAGACCGTTCGCATTATCTCCGCGGCTTTCGAAGCATTAAGCTTTAAGGTGTCTTTGTTCATTAGTATTGCTAACAGTATAACCTTTTATCTTTCCGTTGTCAACGTAACGGCCGATTTATTTTGTCAATTGCGATTTTGTAATTAAAATCCGTCAAAATTCGACGCAAAAAAATTTTAAAAACGTGTTATAATGTGGCAAACAGGAATTTTTATGAAAGAAAAAAACTTAGATAGCAGCAATGTTCTTGATAAGCTTGTAAGCCACATTCTGATTAGTTTAAACGAGTTGTTTGACGTCAACGCCCCTTCCGAGTTTAACGAAGGCGGCAGGTACGCATATATCGAGTGCCTCGAAATATTAAGCCGATGGTCGCGTTTTGCGGATTACGGCATAGAAAATGTAGAAGAAAAGTACCCCATAAAATAGTTTTGAAATATAGCGCGGAGCCGTAAAAGCTGCTCCGCGCTATATTTTTGTTAAAAACTGTCCATAATTTTTATAGCGTAAACGCGCAATTATTCGACAAATTTCACGTAATTTTTACAATTTCATAATTTAACATTGACTTTAATATATGGAAGTGCTAAAATAATACATACCTGTCAGTAAATGGCAACGGGGGATTAATGTGAAAATATCTCAGCTTTACGATTTGAATTATACGTTGGCACGGGAATATTTAAAAAAGTTTGAATACCCTTGGGAGGCTCTCGGGGGTATAAAGGACTTTATAAC
>CATJZR010000135.1 GCA_949745625.1 uncultured Eubacteriales bacterium
CGCGTCCTTTTCAAGATAAGCCGTCAGTGTTGCGGCGTCTTGCTTAAACGCATTTTTACAAAGCGCTATGTAAGTCTTATTTATTCGCCTTTCCCGAAACGCAGACAACAGTTCTTCCTCCGCAACCTTATTCAGAGCAAAAACAATCAGCCCCTGCGTATTTCTGTCAAGGCGGTGAACCGCATAACATTCGCCCGCCGCGTTCAACTCGCAAAGCAGTCCCTCGCTAGATACGCCGGAAAATTTATCTGCAACGAGCACGTTCGAATCCCTGTAAACCACGGTATGCGACTGCTTGCCTTCCTGCTTCGCGTCGGTATAATATACCACCTCGTCGCCCTTTTTCAAGGGCACAGAACGCGAAGTGCGCATGCCGTTCACCTTTATATCCTTAGCGCGCAAAAGCGCAGAGAAACAAAAGCTTCCCTGCGGATAAACGCTGTCGGTAAAGTCCTTTAAATTTGTGTTTTGCGTTACGTAAAAGGTTTTCATAAAAATAACAGATGTACGGCGTAAGCGCCAGCGAACGCCACCAACAGCTGAACGATAAAGCACTTGACCGTAAACTTGAAGCCCGCCTCCTTTACAGACGCAGACAGCGCGCTTATGCATGCAGGGCTTAAAAGTATGAAAGTGCTCATTGCAACCGCCTCGCCGAGCCCGACGGTAAATTCGGGTATCAGCATAGCCACCGTCGCGGCGACGTTTTCCTTTGCTATAAACCCGCAAAGCGCGGAATAGGCAAGCCGCCAGTCGGTTATGCCCATAGGGTAGAACAGCGGAACAATTACCCTGCTTATATGCGCAAGCATGCTCTTATCCGCACCGACGTACTCGAAGGTAAACGAAAAGTGCGAAAGCGCCCAGCTTATAAGGCAAAACAGCGTAATAATGCCAGCCACCTTTATTATAAACCCTTTGACGTAAAAATACAACTTTTTGGCAACAGTATTCAAAGCGGGAAAAATTATGGGCGTTACCTCGGAAAGCATACCCTCCTTTTCGCCTTTGAGCATAAACGAAAACAACAACGAAAGCGCAAGCCCCGCAAAGTAAAACAGCGTGATTACTGGAAATGGATTGCTGAAAAGCGGCGACAGAAAGGTAAGAAAAACGGGTAGTTTAGCCCCGCACGGTATAAACGGCAACACCGCGATAGTGCGCTTTTGCGCGTTTTCGGTGGAATATCCGCGCGTGGTCATAATTGCCGCGGCCGTACATCCGAAACCGGAAATAAGCGAGAATGCCGCTCTGCCAGAAAGGTTGACTTTTTCGAAAAGTCCGTCCGTCGCAAACGCAAGCGCGGATGTAATTCCGCTTTCGTCCAAAAGCGTTAAAAACAAATACAACACGGTAAGCTGAGGCACGAACGACAGCACCGACCCGGCGCCGCTCAGCAGCCCCTCGCAAACTAGCGAGGCAAGAATTTCGTTTTGCATCTTACCGTAAATAAACCCACCGAGCTTATCCACTACAAGCCTTTCGGTAAGCCCCTTCAAAAGCGCGCCGGGCATTATCGGGTGAAACGCCACGAAAAACATAAGCGCTATCGAGAATATGAAGAAAAACAGCGAAAAAAACCGATTATAAAACAGTCTGTCCGCGCGGCTGACGCCCTCGCGCCCCGCACTGTAAGCTGATGATAACGGAACGTCGCGCTTTTGGGCTGTAAACCGCACCCCGCCCTCTATTTCCCTTTTCAGTTGCTTGGGCGTGCAAGTGTACACCGGTATGCCGAGGCTTGCGGACAGCTTTTCCCTGTCCACCGCTCCGCCGCGCCTTTTCAGCTGACCGAGCTTTGTAAGATACATAATTACGGGCTTGCCCGTTTCAGTTAAACGGCGCGTTAGATTCAACCCGCTTTCCAATGTAAGCGCGTCCGTCACATTGACTATAAGGTCGGCATTTTTTATTTCCTCGGCAGCGTTAATCTCTTCCATGGAATATGCCGTCATTGCGTACAGCCCCGGCGAATCCACGTAGGTTACGCCACCGCTTGTCTTTTCAAAAGCTGAGGTTGTAACGCCATGGAAGTTACCCGTTCTTAGATTACTGCCCGTAAGCGAGTTGAAAAGCGTTGTCTTGCCTGCATTGGGATTGCCTGCAAGCACTACGCGGAGGCGTGTAGCGGTATCGGTCAGTTTTTTGCTTTTTACGCGCATTTTTCAACCTCGATACGCTTTGCAAGCGCCGCCCTTATTCCCAATCTGACCGTCCCGCAGCCTATAAGCACGCTGCTTTTGAACAGCGAAAATGCAAGTACGGTAAACCTTTTGCCTGCGACTATGCCCAGCGCGGCAAGTCGCGCTGCGGCGCTGCCGGAAAGCGCGTTGCTTTTTATAATTCCGCTTTCACCTGCGGACAAATCAAAAACACTCATAGAATAACCTATGAGTGTTCTTTTGAATTTAAACCTGTTATTTGGTTTTTGTAAGGTTTATAAGCGTAAGAGTTACCTTATCGCCGTTAACGTTCTGCTCGCGTGTGAAGCCGTCCGCAGCTCCCTCTTTAACATATTCGGCAAGCACGTCGCCCGCAAACCCGCCTGCGGCAAGCACCTCGACCGCCTTACCTTCTGCGGTAAAGTAAACGCCTATTCTGTCGGTAACATCGAAGCCCGCTTCCTTTCTCATATTCTGAATTTTGGATACAAGCTCTCGCTCAACTCCCTCGAAAATCAACTCGTCGGTAAGCGTCGCATCCAAAGCCACGGTTATGCCCTTATCCTCGGCGGCAACAAATCCACCTGTGCTTACGGTAAATATCTGCAAATCCTCTTCGGTAAGGGTTATGCCCTCACCTGCGATTTCATATCTACCGCCGCCTTTGACAGCGTCAACCACCTCTTTTGCGTTGCAATTTTCAAGGAAAGCAGAAATTACGCCCAGCTTCTTACCGTACTTGGGACCAAGCGTCTTTAACTGAGGTTTAAGTTTATAGCCGATATATTTGTTTGCGTCTGTCACACATTCCAGCGTTTTAATATTCAGCTCATCCAACACGATAGCCTTGTCGTCTTCGGAAAGGCTTACATTACCCGCGACTATGACCTTTGACAGCGGTTGTCTGTTTTTAAGATTGCCTGCGTTTCTCGCCGCTCTGCCGAGAACGACTATTTCGAGCACGCCATCCATTCTCACTTCGAGCTTTTTGTCGATATACTTTTTATCCGCCTCGGGAAACGAGCATAGATGAACGCTTGCAGGCGCGTTTTTATAGAACGACGAAACTAAATTACGGTAAATCATTTCCGATATAAACGGCGTGTACGGCGCGGAAATTTTCGCAAGCGTGACTAGCACCGTGTACAGTGTGGTATACGCCGCAGCCTTGTCATCGGTCATTTCCTTGCCCCAGTACCTATCACGGCCGCGACGGACATACCAGTTTGACAGAACGTCAACAAAGTCGGCAAGCGCGCGGGCGCTTTCGAAAATTTCGTAATTTTTCAGGCTTGTATCGGTTGACAAAACAAGCGAGTTGAGCTTTGAAAGTATCCACTTATCCATAACGGTAAGCTTGCACTTGCTCAAATCGAACTTCGAGGGGTCATACTTGTCAATGTCGGCATACAGAGTAAAGAAAGCGTACGTATTCCAAAGCGTGCCCATATACTTTCTCTGCGCCTCGGAAACGGTTTCCTCGGAAAAACGCGAGGGCAGCCACGGCGCCGACGATGTGTAAAAATACCACCTTACGGCATCCGCGCCCTGCTTGTCCAAAACAGACCACGGGTCAACCACATTGCCCTTGTGTTTTGACATTTTTACGCCGTTTTTATCGTTGACGTGCCCTAAAACTATACAGTTTTTAAACGGAGCTTTGCCGAAAAGAATGGTGTTTATTACCAATAAAACGTAGAACCAGCCTCTCGTCTGGTCGACCGCCTCGGAAATGAAATCCGCGGGGAAGGTCTGCGCAAATAAATCCTTGTTTTCAAACGGGTAGTGGTACTGCGCAAACGGCATCGAGCCGGAGTCGAACCAGCAGTCGATAACCTCGTGGGTACGCTTCATTGTACCGCCGCACTTGCCGCACTTACATACAAGCGTATCGACGTACGGGCGGTGCAGCTCTATATCGGCGTTATCGGGCAGACCGCATTTTTTCTTTAATTCCGCTTTCGAACCCATTACCTCTATTTCGCCGCAGTCGGGGCAGACCCAGACGGGCAGAGGCGTACCCCAGTATCTGTCGCGGGAAAGGCCCCAATCGATTACGTTTTC
>CATJZR010000136.1 GCA_949745625.1 uncultured Eubacteriales bacterium
ATTTTCGCTTTTCGGCGCGAGAGCGGGGTCGGTGATTATAACTACCGACGCCGTCCTTATATCTATAAGCGCAAGCGTACCGTGTTTAAGCTCGCCCGCGGGATAGCCCTCGCTTGGCACGTACGAAATTTCTTTAAGCTTTAAGCTTCCCTCGGTGGCAACGGCGTAGTCCAAGTCCCTGCCGAGAAAATAGACACCGTCCGAACGCGCGCACGTATCGGCAAATGCTCCTATGTCCGTGCGTTCTATTATGTTCTTCGCAAGCTCGGCAGTCTCGTAAAGCTTATTCACGCCCGTCTGCATATCCATACCCGCAAGGGTAAGTGAAAGCATATAAAGCGCGGCAATCTGACCCGTATAGCTCTTCGTTGCGGCAACGCAGATTTCCTGACCCGCCTCGACGGGCACCACCGCATCCGCAATCCGCGTCAGCTCGGAATAAGGAGAATTGGTAACCGCGATTACCTTTCCGCCAAGTTTCTTTACAAGCTTTGCCGCCTCGACAGTGTCCGCGGTCTCACCGCTCTGACTTATTGCGATTACCGCCGTTTTTCCGTTTATTATAGGCTGTTTGTACCTGAACTCGCCTGCAGTCTCCACCTCGGTCGGAATACCCGCAAAGGCTTCGAAATAGCGTTTGCCGACAAGACCGCTGTTGTAGGCTGTTCCGCAGCCGACTATAACAATGCGTTCAACCCCGCCGAGATAATCCCTCAATCCGTCACTTGCACAAGTGTACGCATCACACGTTTTTATTATCGAAGCGGGCACCTCGCGTATTTCCTTCAACATATAGTGAGGGCAGCCGTGCAAATCCAGCTCGGTACTCACCGCAGGGTTGCTTATTTTTTTACGCGAGGTAGCACGCAAATTTCCGTCGTAAAAGTCGACCTTGCCTGCGGTCAGCATCGCAATGTCGCCGTCGCATAAGACGGTTATTTCACTGCACAAGCCCGCAAGCGCGGGAGCGTCTGAGGCACAGTAGCTTCCGCCGTCACCGTAACCTATAATTGCGGGATTTGCTTTTTTCGTGACGATAAGCCCGTCAAAGTCTGCGCACATGATTACCAGCGCATACGACCCGACGAGAAGGTTTACGGTCTTTGCAACAGCGGCAAGCACGTCGCCCTCGTAAAAGAGGTCTAAAAGACGGACTACGACCTCGCTATCCGTTTCCGAGGCAAACTCGACGCCCCCGAAATATTTTTCTTTAAGCGCGGCATAATTTTCGATAATACCGTTATGTACAAGCGCAAACCTCCCGGCAATATGCGGGTGGGCGTTGCCGTCCGATGGCGCTCCGTGCGTCGCCCAGCGCGTGTGACCGATAGCCGTATCACCGTGCAGACGCTTTATATCACCGCCAATCGAATACACGCGTCCGCGGCGCTTACATATATAAAACCGCCCGTCGTGCAACGAGGCTATGCCTGCGGAATCGTAGCCCCTGTATTCCAAAAGCTTAAGCCGTTTATAGACGACGCCCGCCGCTCCGACGATGCCCGTAACCCCAACTATACCGCACATATAATTCACCTCGCTTACTTTACAGGATATGCAATAAAAGGACTTTAAGTGAATACCGTTTATGGTTGACTTTTTTATTGCTAATACTTATAATTATTGTAAGAGTGCGCCTATGCGTGCCCGCACAAATCAATCGAAAAGAATATCAGCCCGCACACACATTTACGGGCGCACATTTAAAAAATTATGAAAACAAAAAGGCGTAAACTCTCCGTCTGGCAACTGCTGGCGCTGCTGTACCTCGGCGGCACCCTGCTCGGAAGCATACTTCTGATACTTCCCTTTGCCACAAAGGACGGACAGGAAACAACATATTTAAACGCGCTGTTCACCGCTGCGTCCGCCGTCTGTATTACGGGGCTCACCCCTTACGATGTCGCCGTACACTGGACTCTATTCGGGCAGCTCGTAATATTAATTCTCATACAAATGAGCGGACTGGGATTTATGACGCTCGTTTCCGCGGCGTTTCTTATCTTCGGTCGCTCCATGAGTATGAGTAACCGCAACGCGTTGATGCTCGACTCTCGCGGAACCCGCTCTGGACTGAAAATTCTGCTTTTGAGAATTTTAGCTGGAACCGCTATATGCGAAACCGTCGGAGCTCTGCTGCTTATGATACGCTTTATCCCAGACTTCGGGGCGGGCAACGGAATTTACTTTTCGATATGGCATTCCATATCTGCGTTCTGCAACGCGGGCTTCGACCTTATGGGCAATACGGAAACGGGGCTGTTTGTCTCTCTTACCGCATACGTCGGCGACCCTCTCGTCACTCTCACCGTTTCCGCGCTTATTATTTTGGGGGGACTGGGCTTCTGCGTTTGGGGCGACATAATCGACTGCAAGCTCAACTTCAAAAAGTACCAGATGAACACGAAGGTCGTACTTGTCGTCAACTGCGTTCTTGTCTTGACAGGCACCGCACTGTTTTTGCTTTTCGAGCGCAACAACCCGACTTACTCGGGCTTAAACTTCGGAGAAAAGCTGCTCGCCTCATTCTTCAACGCTGTAACTCCGCGCACGGCAGGCTTCGCAACAACCGAAAGTACGTCGCTTTCCAACAGCGGATACCTTCTTACCGTAGTGCTTATGTTCATCGGCGGCGGCTCCGGCTCGACCGCAGGCGGCATAAAGATAGGCACTTTCACCGTAATTATTATGGGTATGCTTGCGGCATTCCGCGGCAAGCGAGATATAAATATCGGCAAAAAAAGAATTGCCTATTCCTCCCTTTCGGAAGCGCTCGCAATTCTCGCAGCGTGTCTCGCCATTCTTATTTTAGCTATACTTGCTATATGTACAATTCAACCCGCGCTGCCCTTTAAATCCATACTGTTCGAGTGCGTCTCGGCTGTCAGCAATACGGGTCTGACGCTTGATACCACGGTACATTTGAACGCCGCTTCAAGTGTGATTATAATCTTTCTTATGTACGCGGGACGAGTGGGCATACTCACACTTGCGCTCGCACTGGGACAAACGAGGGCTACGGCGGAAATCCGCCGTCCCATAGACAACCTGCTTATAGGTTAAAGAGGTAAAAATGAAATCTGTTTTATTGATAGGGATGGGACGCTTCGGCACCATTCTCGGCGAAAGGCTTATGAAAATGGGTGATGACGTTATGATAGTCGACAAGGACGAGGACGTCATAAATGCGCTTGCACCCAAGTATACGAATGCGTTAATCGCCAACTGTATGAACGAGGATAATCTCAAAGCAATGGATATCCCCTCCTTCGACGCGTGCGTCGTCGCCATAAGCGACGACTTTCAGTCCTCGCTTGAAATCACGTCCATATTAAAGGACCTCGGCGCAAAGTGGGTCGTATCCCGCGCAAACACCGAAATTCAGCGCAAATTCCTTTTGCGCGTCGGCGCAGACGAGGTTATCTACCCCAACCACGATATAGCCGAAAAGCTTGCCGTAAAGCTCAATTCCGACGGCGTGTATGACTATATCGAAATCGATTCCGAGTATTCCATTTTCGAAATCGCAATTCCCGAAAGCTGGCACGGCAAAACACTTGTCGACGAGAACCCGCGCGGCAAATTCGGTATTAATATTCTGCTTATCAAAAAGGGTAAAAACATAGTCCCCTCCCCCAACCCCAACTACGTTTTCGAGGACGGCGACCACATTCTCGCATTCGGCTCCACCGAAAAAATTCTCGCGTTCACAAACAAGACCAGCGCAAAAAAGCTGCGCACCAAAAAGGCAAAACGCCCGCTTAACTGATTGTCTGTAATCATTGCGCCGCCGCACATTTGTGCGGCGGCGCAATTTCATTATATAAAAATTTTAAAAACCAATTAAAAACGCTTGAAATTTTCCACACCGTCATATATAATAATATCGTTATTGGGGTGTCGCCAAGCGGTAAGGCAACGGACTCTGACTCCGTCATTCGTTGGTTCAAATCCAGCTACCCCAGCCATAGACACTATATATTGTAGG
>CATJZR010000137.1 GCA_949745625.1 uncultured Eubacteriales bacterium
ATATCTGTCAAGTATTAAGTGTTATACTGTTTGCAAAATAATAAAATAAGTTTTTAAGCGTTCATAAAAAAATCGCATTAACATTAAAAAATTGAGTTGGTTTTCCTTGACTTTATCCGTAGGAAAAACTATAATACTTAATACAAACAAATGTTTATTTTTTGTGTTAATTTTGGGAAAGAATTACACAAAAAAGACGAAAGAAAATGAAAAGACAGCAGATTTATAAAATTGGATTTAGGTAATAATTGAGTGGCTTCCCCCGTTTCCGCTCGTTGTTATTAAATGTAGCGATAAGGAGATGAGTATAAATGTCGGAAAGTCTTGAAAACGTACAAATGTACTGTCCGAACTGCGGACAGCGGAACTGTGGCTATAAAAATGCCAAAGGGATTGTACTTTTAAAATGTCGGAAGTGCAGCTGTTGTATTTCAAGTAAAAAAATGAAAGAGCGAAAAGTTGTAATAACGGTAAGTAAATAAAATTTAATAATCGCTTTATGAGCAAGCAAAGGTTTCGTAAAACCGAGTAATATCACCCGTACCTCTACTCATAAAGTAAGTGTTTGTAAGACGTATTTTGAAATACGTGAAAGCAAGGAAAATAAGCCTTGACGAACAATAACCTGATTTAATTCGGGTTAAAGTCCGTCAAGGCTTTTTTGTTTTGAAATTAAAAAATATTTAATGCCTGATTTGCAATAAGGGCAAAGGGAAGACTTGCGCTTAAGCGGCGTATCTTAATTTCTTTATCGGAAGAAATTATTAGTCGCTCGTCAAGCGTAAAGGGGTGTACCCTTTTTTAGCTCTGCCCTTATTGCGAGAGTACGGCTGAAAAGGTGGGACTTGCACATTATCTACTCCTTTGTCCGAATTAGCGTTCGGCAAAGGAGTTTTTATATGCAGGCAAATACGACCTACTATTTGTATGTCAAGGGGCAAAAGGTTGAAGTTAGCGAGGAAATTTACCGTGCTTATGTTAAACCGGAACGGAAACAGCGTATGCGTGATTATCGTGCGCAAGGCAAAGTTAGTTTTACTTCTATTGAAAGTCTGTCAGATAAAGGGTTTGAGATAGAAGATAAAACGCAGAATTTTGAAGCCGACTTAGTGTTGACTTAATCGTAAAGTTGTAATAAAATATAAATGAGGTATATATGAAAAGAATAAGTATTTTATTGAGTATTTTATCAGCAACTTTGATTATACTTAGCGGTTGCATATTTGGTGGCGAAAAAATAGATTTAAATGAATACTATCAACAGGGGGAGACTTGGTGCATTTCATGTGATGATTCGGCGTTTAAGGTTTCTTATGGTTCCCGCAACGATAATTCAGTGCAAATAGATATTGATGTTCTTAAAAATTTGGTAAATGTAAATAATATCTATGTTTATTCAAAGGGTTATCGGATAATTTATAACAATAAGTTTTGTTGTGAGTCTGTGATTTCAATGCCTATGTTTATTCCTGTAGGGGTTTACGAATTGCCTATTGAAGATAATAAAGTTTCTTTCACAATCATAACGGAAAAGGAAGATTTTAAGGGGTATATAAAAGTTTCAATTGAAGAAACGCCTACTTTGGACGGCGTAGTGCAAGGCATACGTTTTAATGTTTATTAAATAATAATTTGCAATATTGATAACGGGGGAATTCAATTCTCCCGTTATTTTATTTAGGAGGATTTATGGTTAATATAAGGACAGTAGAATACGAATATAAAATGATTTCATCATTTTTTGATAATTTGAAAAAACCGCATATATATGATGAAATAAAAGAAGTTGTTTTAGGTATAAAAAAAGCAAACGAGGTAAAGAACGGGCAAAAAATACTAAAATTGCATAGGTTTCTTATTTTAGTGGTTGGAGCAACTAAAAATTTGTCAATTACAAGTATTTTAAATTCTTTTTCTTTCGTGTCGGTAATAAAGCGTTAATAAAATTAAAAGATAAGTATAGTAAAATCATAAAAATAATAGACTTAAAACAATATGCAAGTTGTTTTGAAATATTAGATTTATGTAAAAAAGAAAAAGATTTGTTTACGAGGTTTTTCTTTTTTGTAGTGGCGGGGGTATTAATGAATTATCATTTTTATGACTATGTTGTTTTACCGATATATTTATTTGATAATTTAGACAAAATAAAAGACAAACAGATAAGAGTCTGCTTTTTAGATGGTTTGATACGGAACAGCTTGAAAAAGCATAATATTTATTTGAAAGAAAACATCATTAAAACTTATCAGGAAAATAAAATTTATTTTACTTCGAATGGTATCAAAAATATTTGGCTGTTTGGCTCGATAAGCAAAGAGCAATATAATGATTTTAGTGATATTGACATGGTAATCGATTGTGATAACTATGTGGAAATTTTAGAAGCGATTTTGCTAATATCAAAATTTAATAAAAAGCATTTTGATAAAAAAAGCGATATGCATGTATATGAGAATTTTGTTGAACACAATCCAACAGTAAAATTGTTTAAATTGATTTAAAAAAAGCACTTTTGTGCTTTTTTTTGTTTTTGACCCCCTCAAAACAGATTGATAACTTCCCAGTAATTAATAAGGGGATAAATTCTCAATATCCTAAATTAATTTATAAGGAGAAAAACAATTATGAACAGAGGCTTAAAAAGCTACACAAAACAACTTACGCAGGAAGTAGGCTCTGCCAAAGCTTGCGTAAACATAAACGAAAACGATGCGAATATGCACATCGTTTTTCCGCTTATCAAGACGGTAGGGCTTATGCCTTTCGAGGTAAACCTGATTTATACGCATCAGAACAGGGACGTTAAAGACGGATTTTTCGGCAAAGGTTTTAAAACCGATTGGTATTCCGAACTCGGCTGCCACGCCGACGATATGTGGCTGATAAATGCGGACGGCTCGCGCGAGGAATACGTGGACGGAGTTTTTAATCCCGAAACGCAACTTACGTTGCGGCAGCATCGCGATAGTTATGGAAGGGTGGACTTTTATTATGCGGAAGATAAAAACGGCAATAAAAAAAGCTATGGGCTTTATCTTACCGGGTATCCGGGTAGCGTTTATAACAAAAAAGGCAAAATTTCTGTTGATATGACGGCAGTAGATGGTACGCTCGATAACCATAAAGGCGACGTCGTCACGTTTACGAGAGGCGATAACGGACTTGTAAAAGAAGTCTGTTACAAGCATAACGAAACGGTAATTTTGACGGCGAATATAGTTTATGACTCTGCCGACAGGATAATTGCGGTAAGCTATAAAAAAAACAATGTCGAAATTGCAAAAACCAAAATTACATATTCGGCAAACACCGTAAAGCTTGAGGACGGAGTTTCGGGAGAGTTCGCTGAATTTACTTATTCCGGCAATAAAATAACTTCGTTCAAGGATATGTACGGGCGAACTACGGATATTGCTTATGCGGGTAAGCGAACTACCGTAACCGACTTTATGGGCTTTAAATCATATTTCATTTTCGATAATAACGATTTACTGCGCTACGAAATCACTTTTGACAGGGTACAGAATATTTTTTCCGTTACCGAAACGCATTACGACGTTAAAACAAAGCAGTTGCTGTCTCAAAGCTCGCCGATAATTTCCAACGCGCGCAATCTGTTTACGGGCAGTATGACAGGCTTTAAAAAGGTAGGGAATAACGATATATCTATTTCTGCGGCAGACCGCCCCGATGACCTGTTTTCAAAAATATTAAACGGTACGGTTTGCAGGGTTACAGGCACGGGTATGCTTACATACGATATTCCGACGGGCGGCATAGCGTTCGAAAATATCACGGCGTCGATATTCGGTCGGTTGAAAAAAGGTAACGCTACTTTTTCGATATTGGCAAACAAGAATAGCGAAACGCGTTCGTTCGTCGATTGCGGCGACAATTTCGACCTTTTGACCGTCGGCATAAATGCGGAAAAATCCTTCGATTATATAAGAATCATTCTTATACTCGATAACGCTGAAATAGACCTTGGCGGCTTGCGTGTGCAGAAAAAAAGTCACGGCGCGATTTGCAGCTATGACTCTAACGGCAATTTAACGCAAGCCGCAGGCAGGGGAACGGGCGAATTTTTATACAATTCGAATAATTTGCCGTCGCGTTCCGTTGGTGCGGACTCTACGCTTATAAATTATGAATACGACTCGAAAAATAACCTTGTAAAAGCGACCACTGCGTACGGTGTTAAAATCGAAAATACGTACGATGCAGACAATAATCAAACAGTCCGCAAAATGACCGACACCGACAATCGCATTTTGGAAACTCAAAAAACCTATACGGGCGACGGTTTTGTAAAAACAGAAAAAGACGAACTTGGCAATATCACTTCCTACGAATATAATACGGACGGAAATATTACTAAAATAACCGACGCTTTGGGAGCGGTCACGCAGCTTAGCTACGGCGGCGACGGGCTTATTAAAGAATTAATATCCGGTACCGCAAAAGCAGCATATCAATATAACGCTAAAAAAATGCTGCAGAAAGCAACGCTTGCAAACGGTTGCGAATATTCGTTCGTTTACGACGCATTAAATCGCCTTACCGAGGTCGGGCTTAACGGCATTGCGGTGTTCAGATTTTTATATGATGAGACTACAGGGCAGCTTGCAGAGCAGATTTACGGCAGCGGCGACAGCTTTGTGTTCGATTATAATTCCGACGGGAATATTTCCAGGGTAAGCTACAGGGGAAGAGAGGGCGCGACTGCCACGGAAAGATATAGTTATATTTATAATGAATTAAAGCAGCTTAAAAAAATTGTGGACGGCAGAGGTAAATTAATCCGCAGCTTCGTTTACGACGAAGATGGCAATGTGGAATCGATTTGCGAAAGTGACGCAGTCGTTTCGTTTAATTACGACTCTTTCGGGAACGTCAACAGCAGTTCTGTCGGCTTGGACGAAAGGACCGTTTATCAGTCTTGTAACGGTGCGGCGAGTTCGAAAGGCGCACACCCCGAAGCTATTGTCGGCGCGTTCGGAAAAAACAACTTTATCGCAACCTTTGCACAAAACGATTTGCTTGTGCGCGGCAACTTGGGTTTTTCTCCCGTAAGTAAAGCCGACTGTACAATGGACGGTATTATTCCCTGCGCAAGAGTAACTAAAAATAATGCTTTAAGATACTATCCGGATATACGCCCCATGCACTCGTCCGAATGTGATTGCGTAATGTTTTGGTTTAAACCCGAGGCGCCGAGAAGTACGTTTTACATACTTTATGAAATTCCCGCGACGGGTCAAAGCTGGATAGGCGTTGAATCGCAGCGCGGTACGGTTACGCTTACCGTTCGCGACGCGAAAGGCAACAAAACCGAACTGTTAAGAAGTAAAAAACAGATAATCGACGGTTGGAATTTCTTTGCGCTGAACGTATATACAAGAAACGATAACGGCTTGTCGGGCGTAACTGAGTACAGTATAACGCTGAACGGAGATACGCAGATATACAAGAAAGAAGGCGCGGGCTTTGACGTAAATTTAACGCCAACTACTATGTTTTGTGTATGTTGCGATACGGATAATAGCTATTATAATATGGAAGGCTATATAGCTGCGCTTTGTATCGCGCCGAGAACGTACTGCACTCTGGACGAAATTCAAAAATACTACCGATTAAGTAAGGATTATATAATTGACAACCCTTACATAGACGGAAATGTCAAAACCGTTGACTTTGGAACGAGCGCGGTGTATACTGTAAACGAAGAAATACAGAACAAGTTTGAAATAGCGCCGTTACATAACGGAGTAAAAACACTTGGGGGGAAAGCACCGGAAAAATACGACAAGCGCGTAATAAGCGAGCTGGATAAAGACCGTACATACAACTTCAATAAGAAGATAAAGCGATACGCGTACGTAGCGGACGGTGGTCTGCTGCAATACGGATTTGGAGCAACAGCCAGCGGCACGGTAATGCTGCGAGCATATACAGACGTAAACAAAGAAAAGCAGTATTTGTTCGAAATAACGGACGGAAACGGCAACGAGCTGGGACTATGCCGAAGCGAAAACAATTCACTTCAACTTTGCGTAAGCGGTAAAACGATACCATTGGGTCTGAGCATGAGTGCGGGCGAGTGGCACACTATAGGTTTATCGTATAAAACGGAAGCGGCAACGGGGTATATGGCAACGGGAGAGAATACCGTATGCAGAATATATATAGACGGAACGCAATTTGAAACGGTAACGGACAAAATAACATTTGCGGATAGCAAAATAACGGTAGGCAGAAAGACGGAGGGAGAACGCGGTAAATACAATATGGGCGAAAGCAGGGAATATTACCCTCTGCGCGGCCAAATAGAAATGCTTGCTTTCAATATAGTATATAACGAGCAGAGCACGCTGCAAAAGTTGGTGAAAGAGCTTGAAACGTATACAAAGACAAACAGCTATGACGGACTCGGACTGCTTAGAAAGACGGAAATACACAAAGACGGAGTTATGCGACTGTCGCATACGTACAGCTATAAAAAGCGCGACGACACGCATATAAGCCAAAGTGTAGAAACAGAAAGCATAAACTACAACGGCGTAACGGCGACGCGCAGCTACGGCTATGACGGAGTAGGAAGAATAACCGAGATAAGCGACGGAGTATTCGGAAGTCATAAATATAACTACGATAGCCGCGGATTCCTGACAAAAGCGGATAACGAAACATTCGCTTACGATAAGAACGGCAATATTGTAAACTATAACGGAACGGTAATCGGCTATGACGAGACGATAAAGGACAGGATAACAAGCGTAGGCGGTCAGCGTATAACATATGAATGTGAAGAGTCAATAAACCCCACGACCTGGAACGGCAGGGGATACGATTACGAGGGACGGCAGTTAAGGCGTTATACGTATAACAGAAAGGGGATGAACTACGTCTACGACGACAGGGCGCAGCGAATAAGGAAAGAGAACGACGAGGGATACAGTACACGGTATTACTATAACGGCGATAAGTTAGTAATAGAGGACGGACCCAACGGACGGCTTGAATTTCTGTATGATGAAAACGGCCGGTTATACGGCTTTGTAAAGGACGAAAAGAAATACTTTTATATCAAAGATATAACAGGCACGATACTTGGTATAGCAGACGAAAGCGGAGCGATAGTAGGCAAATACGAATACTCTGCTTATGGCAAATGTACGATAACGCAAAACGTAAACAATATAGCAACGATAAACCCTTTCAGATTCAAGTGCTATTACTATGACGAAGAAAGCGGAATGTATTACTGCCATACAAGGTATTTCGTACCCGAATGGGGCAGGTGGCTGAACGCAGACAATCCAAACTTTTTACAGTTTGACAATATCAACGGACTGAACCTGTTTGCATATTGTAATAACAACCCTGTAATGTACTCCGACCCGAGCGGGCTTGTTTGGGATACAGTATTAGATTTATTTTTTATATTTTGGGATATATATGAATTATGTGCAAATGACGGATATAAAAAATGGGAAAATTGGTTAGCGTTAGTAGTTGATGTAACTTTTGCTGTTATTCCTTTTGCCACTGGAGGAGGAAGTCAAATAGTAAAAATTTCAAAAGCAACAGATAAAATAAGTGACATAAAAAAACTGACTGTAGTTGGTGAAACAATGAATAGAGTCCAAGATACAGCAATGCTTGTAGGACATTTAGATGATTTATATGGAGGGTTCAAAGCATATAATAACCTAAGTTCATTTGGCAAACTTGGTAAAATATTTGCCGAAGTGGGCGGTAAAGCTCATAATGCTGTTTGGTTATTTTCAAAATTAAGGAAAGGCTACACAGTATTAGACATCGGTATAGATTTGTCAAGAATAGGGAGAAGCTCGAGTTATTTCGTTGAAAGAACTATTTTGAGTATATGGAAATACCGAAACGCATGGAAAATATTATATCATTTTTATTAAGTTAAGTGAGGAAAAAATGTATACTGGCAAGCTTAAATTAGTTAGAAAGTATTTGAGTTTTCTTGAAAATGAATATAACATGACTTTTTCTTTTCAAAGTTTTAATGATTTCCGCGGGTTTGTGGGTCCGTCGGATTGTTACAGTTTTTATAATGATAATGGTTGCTTTACTGTTCATAATTTGGTGCAAAAAGATGAATGGGGCATATATGTTTGCGATACATTTTGTAAAAGCCAATATAGTTTGTTAAGCCAAGAAATTAATTTGGCGGACTACGATAATATTTCTGGCATCGGGTTTTTCTTAAAATCAAGGTGGTTGAATTATTTGGGTAAAATTATAAAAAAGCAGATAATACTGGAAAATTCATTTTTTGGCATAAAGGTATAAGGTAAAATTAGGATACTTTTGGAATAAGAATTAAAGGATACAGCCCCTACAAAAGTCGGGGCTGTATTTTGCTATTGACATCAAGCAAAAATTACAATATAATTGAAATATGAGTTTACTTTTTACCGACAGAAAGCAGCTGAGAAGCTGGCTTGCGGAAAATTGCCGCAGTTCGCGCGGGGTGTGGCTGGTGTTCGGCAAGAGCGGCGGTCCCAAAACCGTTACGGCTGCCGAAGCGTTGGAGGAAGCGCTTTGCTTCGGCTGGATAGACGGGCAAATGCAGAGCGCGGGCGGCAATACCTATATTAAATATTTTTCCGAGCGCAGGGCAAAAAGCAAGTGGTCGGATAAAAACAAAGCCATTGCCGAAAGTCTTATCGATAGCGGGCTGATGACGCGTTTCGGTATGGAAAAGATAGAGGAAGCAAAGGAAAACGGTCAGTGGGATACGGTTGACCCTATGACCTTCGGCGAGGCGCATATTGCAGAGCTTGCCGCTTTGCTTAACGGCTCGGCGCTGGATAAATTCAACGCGTTGCCGCAGTCGGCAAAAAAGACCTTCGTTCGGGCGTATTTCGATGCAAAGACGGACGCGGGCAGGCAAAAAAGGCTTGCGCGGATAACGGACGCGCTCAACGATAATTTAAGGGGGCTTTGAAGTGAGTGGAACTGTCGAGGTGGTTGCGGCGCTGATACGGGAGGGGGACAAATATCTCATTTGCCGCCGCCCCGCGGATAAGGCACGCGGGCTGCTTTGGGAATTTGCGGGCGGAAAAACAGAGCAGGGCGAAACGGGCGAGCAGGCAATCGTGCGCGAGTGCATAGAAGAGCTTGACGTTACGGTCGAGCCGCACGGCGTTTTTACCGAGGTAACGCACGATTACGAGGATATTACCGTGCATCTGACGCTATACAACTGCACCGTTGCGCGGGGCGTGCCGAAGCTTAAAGAGCATAGCGATATGAAATGGGTCACCGCCGAGGAAATGCAGCGCTACGAATTTTGCCCTGCGGACGCGGACATAATAGAAAAAATAAAAAGAGAGGGGTAAGCTGCCGCTTACCCCTCTTGGATTAAAATTCATTTAAAAACTGCGAGTATATAAATAAAGTCAGAAACTCGTCGTTGCGTTTGTTCGTATCTTTTTCTTCGCGTTTATTAAATTCGTTAAAATCAAAAAACATATTTCTCTCCTTTTTCACTGTTACTGTCGGGTCCCCTTCCCGAGCGTTAAAGTAGTATATCAAATGTGAATTTGTCAGTCAATAACATTTCAAATCATTTTAAAAATTGTGAATTTGTTGCCCAATAACATATTCGACCTATTAAGTCTATGAATTTGTGTAAAATTTTGATAATATTTTTACATTTGTTATAAAATGCAATTTACGGCGCCGCAGTTGCAAAAATGAAAAAATGAGAGAACGAAACATTTTTTGAAAAGTTTTAAAAAAAGTATTGACAAAACGCAAACTGAGTACTATAATTTACTTAATCGGTTAAGTAAACCAAAAAACCGTAGAAAAAATCAGAGGTGAAAAATGAAAAAGGCTACTAAATGGGCAGGGCTTATAGTTGCCCCCGCAGTTTGCGCGACGTCGGTTGCGATGCTGGCGGCTTGCGGCGACGAGGAAGTGACGTACACCGTTACTTATATGGACGGAACGACGGAGCTTAAAAAGGAAACCGTAAAAGAGGGAGAAA